>JAGOCU010000175.1 GCA_017998555.1 Thermoflexales bacterium | reverse complement strand
TGCCAGCGGTCCTCATGATCATGTTGAGCATGGCCGCCGGCGTCATCGGCCTGGCTGAAGGCGCTGACCGGAATGATCACGGCGCCATACGGCTGCGCATCCAGGCTCAAGGGGAATACGACCGATGGGTCGTCCTCATCATCGATCGGCAAGCCGGTCGCAGGTTTCAGGCAGATCTCGCCGGCAGCGCCGGCCTCAACCCGCTCATCATGAGCCTCGCGCAGCGCCAACGCAAGCGGCCTTGAGACCGGCGTTTCCAGCTCGCCCGGATGCACTTCGAAGTAGCGCACGCCCGCTTCGGTCCGCAACTGGCGAAATGGCGCATAACGCACAACTCGGGTGCTTGCGCCAAAACAGAGGCTCAGCGCTTCAGCGGCATTCTGCCAGGCCTGGCTCGGGCTGGCGGCAGCCTTCACCCAGGCCGCAATGGTGGCAACAAGCGCATTCTGACCATCGCGAAAACGATTCCGCCGCGGCGCCAGGGTCAAGGTGGCCCGCGCGTAGTCACCGTGCCGCACCAGAGCGGCGGCGATGCGCTCCGGATGATTCTTGAACTCCTGCCTGAAGAATCGCTCGGTGAGCCCGCTTCGGAATGACCAGGCGCCGCCCGCATGGGCAAAAATGCCGCGCCAGTATCCATCCCGATCGAGCGCGTCTTCGGACGGCGCCCCGATGGGGATGACCGCTTCGTCGTCGAGCAGCCGCAAGACGAGGGCAAATGTAGCGGGGTCGGCCTCGATCAACTCTCCATACCGGCGCAGCAGGGGAGCGACCCGGGCGGGATTGGCTCGGGCCGACCGCAACGCGTCATCGATACGCTCGATCGAGAGACGCTCGCCCTGCGTCTGGGCGGCCAGAAAACCCGACATCGCCTCGATCTGGTAGGGATCGCCGGCGCACAACGCGTCAAGAGCATCCACGAGTTCATCCCGGCGAGGCTGCCGGATGGATCGCAACCGCTCGGTCCAGAAGGCTCGCCGGACTTCGTCCGGGCATTCCGCCATCGTCACGGTCTGGCTGATCCCGTGAAACGGCGAGGTCGGGCGAAAAAGGCGATACGACAAGGCCTCGGTGCTGGCGACGACAACCGTGACGGTTCCGCCCTGGCCCTCGCCTGAGGCGCTTCGCTCAACGGCGGCGCGCAGCTCATTGAACAACCAGTCCTCGTCAACAAGCTCGATATGGTCGATCAGCACGACCAGGTGATCACGGCCTCCGGTTGCGTGCGCGCGAAGCAGGGTGGTCGCCGCCGGACCACCGATCGATACGATTTCGGGAGCTGGTCGCGTCTTGAGCGCCACGTCGCGCCAGAAATCGGCGGGCGTGCGGGGCGGATCCGCTCGGCCCATGTCAAGGATGACGGATTTACAGCCACGCTCGCCGCTGACCCGTTCCGCCACGACCCGCAGCACCTCGCTCTTGCCCGAGCCCAGCGGGGCAACCAGCAATACGACTTGCCCGCGCCGCGCAAGCCGGTAGACCTTGTCAGCAACATCGCTGATGTATCGCGAGTTCGCGAAAAACGAGTCCTCCCGGCGCGGTCTGCGGATGCGCCCCGGGATGAGGCCGGGCATCAGAGTCCCTCCTTCAGGATCTTTCCGAGCTGATAGCGCGCGTCATAGCTCTGGCTCAGGGCCCGGGGCAGCCCGGCGTAAGCAAAGGCGTAGGTTCGCCCCTGACGGGACAGGAACCCGGTAGTCTCGAGCGCGGTCAGGGCGGCCTCGATGTCGACCCGGTACGCCTGCGCGCCGCGCTGCTCGAGCCACGCGTCGGCGTCGGCCGCGGTGAAGCGGTCGTGGCCGTTCTTGCCCCAGCGATTCTGCAGATAGCTGAAGACGATGAATTGCTCGAGGTTCGACGAATTCATCATGAGCTCGACCGCGACCCGCTCGCGAATGGCAGTGTCCTCGGTCGCCTCGTTCACCAGCTCGGGCGTGACATCCCGGCGGCCGAGTTGCTCGAGGCGGCGCAGGATATAGGCGCAGTAGTGCTGGATGAGGTTGGGCTGGCCGCCGGTCTCGCGGTGGATGGCGCCCACGACTGCCGATCGATCGACGACGGTGAGGCCGAGGTTGAGGAACGGATCGAGGACGATGTGCTCGGTCTCGCCCAGATCGAAGTTGGTGACCCTGATGGGGGTGACGAAGTTGAACAGGGGCGTCTCGCGATCCGCGGCATATTTCTGAGCCAGGCGGAAACCCGCCATGATGACGCGCAGCGGCTGGCGCTCATCCCGGTCGGCGCCCGGGCCGTCGGTCTGAGCCAGGGCCACAGACGAGTTGGACACCGCCCGCAGCATTGAGACAGCCGCCCAGCCATCCCGGCGGTCCCACTCCAGGAGTTTGTCCACCTCGTCCAGCACAAGCATGAGTTTCTCACGTTTGGCGCGAAAAACCCGCTGCAGGAAGGTCTGCATCGAAAAGGTTCGGTCCTCGAACACCCGCCCCACCTCGCGCGGGCCGTCCAGCTCGCGCACGAGATCGGCATAGAACTCGTTCCGATCGGCGAAGACCGAACAATCGAAGTAGCGCAGCGCCTCGGGGTTGGGTGAGCGGCGGGCGGCCTGGCGCAGCGCCTCCCGGGCCAACGAGGTCTTGCCCATCCGGCGATTGCCCAGGATGAGAAAGCTGGTATTGGCGTTGTTGTGGATTTGGCGCAGCTCGCGTTCGCGGCCAAAGAACTGTTCGGCGAGGACGGGCCGCGAGGTTTCATACGGAGCGAGGGCCGAGATCGGGGCCTGCAGGCTGATCTCGGCGATGAGGGCGTTGGAGTTGGGCGGGCCCGCCCGGATGCGCTCCTGCGCGGTCCGATCCAGAATCAGGGGCGGTTGGATCTCAGCCCGGCACAGTACGCCCAGGTCTGACCCATCGCCGTCGATCTGGGCGATCAGGTTGCGCCGATGCCAGCCCTGTGCGACCGCGATGTCGTCGAGCAGGCGTTTGACCTGGCCGGCGCCCAGTCGCTTAACGGTTGCAACGGGCAGATGAATCCACGGCGTACGCTCGCCCAGGCGCAGGCGAAAGCGCGACAGATCAACCAGCCAGGCAGTGGCGTCATCGATACCGGCGAGCGGCGCGGGCCGCACGCCGACATTGAGCGCGTCCGAGAGCCAGGCCAGCAGGGGCGGCGGATCGGGGGACATGGGTTTGTCAAACGGATGATATCAGGCCCGCACCCACACCCGCATCGCCCCCTTGCCGCGGTTGGCCCAGGAGTAGTAGGGGATGAATGTCAACGGCGCGGACTCGCGAGCGATCGACGTGGCGTATAGCCCTGCCGGTGGCGCGAGGCGCAGTCCATCGCCCCGTAGCACCGTCACCCCGCCCAACGTCTCATGCTCATGCGTTGCCGTCAACGCCGCAGCGCCCCGCCCGACATCGACGGCCAGGCGCTCGATCTCTTCGCCCGGGTGATCGGCCTGCTCGAGGCAATACACCAGCGGCCCGCGCTCGACCGCCACCCGGCCAGCCATCTGCCGAATATCGGGATGGGGATGGGTGAATCGGACCGGCATCCCCAGCCGCAAAGCCACTCGGTCGCCCGGGCGCCAATCGCGGCGCACCGTGAGATAGCCGTTCTGCAGCTCAACCCCGGCCCCGAGCGCCAGCGGAACGTCATTGACGCTGAGCCGCCAGTGCTGGCACCAGCCCGGCAGGCGTAGGCGCAAGGCAAACTCGCCCTGCCCGTCGACCGAGAGGTTGATCTCGCCATCCCATGGGTAGCAGGTCGTCGTCGTCAACGTCACGGGCGCGCTGGCCACCCGCGCGCTGACCACGCCGGCGGCGTACAGGTGCACCGAGATCCCATCCTCGCTGACCGAGTGGGTGTAGCCGCTCAGCCCGGCAAGCATGCGGGCGACGTTGGGCGGGCAACACGCGCAGTCGTACCAGGGCAAGCGGGCGTGCTGACCCCGGCTGGCCAGCGGATTCTCGTAGAAGAAACCCGCCCCATCCAGCGAAATGCCCGACAAAAAACCGTTGTACAGGGCACGCTCCATCAGGTCGGCGTACTTGGAGTCACCCGCCACCTGCAGCATGCGATGGCACCACAGCACCAGGCCGATCGCCGCGCAAGTCTCGGCATAGGCCTCCTCGTCTGGCAAGTCGTAGTCCCTGGTAAAGCCCTCGTTGCTGCCCGAGGTGCCCAGCCCGCCTGTGACGAACAGGCGGGTCGAGGCGAGGTGCTGCCACAATCCCTCGAGGGTGGCGAATAGACCCGCGTCGCCGCTCTCGGTCGCGACATCAGTCGCGCCCGAGTACAGATACATGGCCCGGACGGCGTGGCCGACGACCTCGGTCTGCTCGCGCAGCGGTTTGTGGGCCTGCACGTATTCGTAGGTCTTGGCCCAATACGCCCGCGGATCGTCGCCGCGGGCCTTGGCCTCCATTTCGTAGTAGTGGGGTCGCCCCCCGCGCGCGTCGACGAAATACTTGGCCAGTGCGAAGTGACGCGGCTCTCCGGTCGCGCGGGCGAGCTTGACCAGGGCCAGCTCGATCTCCTCGTGCCCGCAATACCCGCGCCGCTGGCTCGCCCCCCACCCGAACAGCGAGGCGATGTGGTCGGCCTGACGGGTTACGATGTCCAACAGGTTGCGCTTTCCGGTCGCCTCAAAGTGGGCGACAGCAGCCTCCATCAGATGTCCGGCGCAATACATCTCGTGCGCGTCGCGCAGGTTGGTCCAGCGCTTGCTCGGGTCGATGCCCTGGAAGTAGCTGTTGACATACCCGCTGGGGTGCTGCAGCCGGGCGTACTGGGCGATGATGGCGTCCAGATCCGCCTCGAGGGCCGGATCGGGATGGGTCGCCAGCGACAGGCTGGCCGCCTCGATCCACTTGGCGTTGTCCGAATCCCAGAAGTGGTGCGGGCGGTTGGGCATGCCCAGGCGCCAGTTCAGGTCCAGCGCGTCGAGCCGGCCGGTCCCGGCCAGCATCTTGCGCACATGCGGAATCGTCACGTCGCGGTTGCGTTGGATGCGAGGCGCCCAGAATGAGTCGGTCAGCCTCACTTGGGTATGGGGTACGGGGGTCAGAGCGCGCATGGAAATCATCGTATCATCACCCCATCGACCGCATGGAACTCCCCCCCACCTCGACCCGCAAGGCGCGCTGCGTCACCTACCCTGCCGCCGGCCCGCGCGCGGCCCTATGGTATTTCCCGCAGGTGACCGGCGGGACGCTCAGGGTGGCGTTCAATGCGTTGTGCATTTACGCCTCCCGCTTCGCGCCAGGCTTTGGGATCAAGCGCTTCTTCCTGCGCCTGACCGGGGCCAGGATCGCCCCGTATGCGGCGGTTGGCCTGGGCGTGACCCTGGATATCTTCTTCCCCCAGGACATCAGCATCGGCGACGACGCGACAGTCG
>JAGOCU010000174.1 GCA_017998555.1 Thermoflexales bacterium | reverse complement strand
ATCGACAAGCACCTCGCTCCGACCCTGATCGGGCGCGACCCCATCGCCAGCGAGGACATCTGGAAGTTCCTCTACAAGGGCGCTTACTGGCGCGGCGGGCCGATTGAGATGGCCGCCATTGCCGCCATCGACATGGCCCTGTGGGACATCAAGGGCAAAGTGGCTGGGTTGCCCGTTTACAAGCTTCTGGGCGGGCCGACCCGCAAGAAACTGCTCACCTATGCCCACACCGGCGGGCGCGACTTCGCCGAGTGCGTCGACACCATGCTGGCGGCCAAGGCCCGCGGCTTCAAGGTCATTCGCTCGCAAGTCCAGATCCCGGGCATGCCCGGCTCGTATGGCGCGGAAGACAAGAACGATCCGGATTTCGCCCGATCGCAGGCAGAGCGCCTGCCCTATGAGGGCGCCTGGGAGCCCGAGCCCTTCATCCGGACCATGCCCAGGCTCATGGCGCACCTGCGCACCCATGTGGGCTGGGATGTCCAGATGTTCTTCGACGCGCACGGCCGCCTGACGCCCAGCGAGGCTGCCCGGCTGATGCACGACATCGAGGATTACAAACTGATCTATCTCGAGGATCCGATCGGGCCCGAGCACGCGCCCAGCATGCGCCGGGTGCGCGCGGGCGGGACTACCCCCATCGCCATCGGCGAGATCATGAGCAGCCGCTTCGAAGTGCTGCCGATGATCATCGACCAGAGTATCGACTACATGCGTTGTTCGCCCCAGCACATCGGCGGCATCACCGAGGCCAAGAAAATCGCCGCGATCGGCGAGCCGCATGACGTGCGCACGGCCTATCACGGGCCGGGCGACATCGGGACCATCGGCGCGGCCGCCAGCGCCCACGTGGGAATGTCCATCCCGAACTACGGCATCCAGGAATGGACGCCGCACCCTGAAATCGTGCGCGAGGTCATGCCCCCGGCGCTGACCTATGAGGACGGCTACCTGCTGCTGTCGGACGCCCCGGGTCTGGGTGTCGACATCAACGAGGAACTGGCCGCGAAGTTCCCCTATCAGCGCAAGTATCTGCCCGCCACGCGCCGGGCCGATGGCAGCATGCACGGCTATTGACATCCTCCAGGGGGGAAGGTGGCGACCGCTGGCAGCCACCAACCGCCACACCAGAACAGTGTCGCCAGCGCAAAAAACCAAAGAGGAGAGAAACATGAACCGAATGACCACGAAGCTATTCGCCTTGAGTGTGGCTGGCGCAATCACGCTGGCCTCCTGCGGCGCCGCGCCGGCAGCCGCGCCGACCGCGGCCCCGGCCGCGCCCACCGCCGCGCCCGCGGCCGCCACCGCGGTGCCGGCCAAACCAACCGACGCGCCCAAGCCCACCGATGCGCCCAAGCCGACGGCCCCGCCCGCCGCGCCGGCCTCCCTGACCTACTGGGGCGGCTTGATCTTCTCCGATGAAGCCAACGCCATGCAAGAGGCCAAGATCAAGGAATGGGGCAAGGCCAAGAACGTCAACGTGACCGTTGTGATGATTAACCAGAATGAGACGGTGGCCAAGGTTTCGGCCGCCATCGAAGCCGGAAATATGCCGGACGCGTTCGATCTGGGCCGCGACTTCATGCTGCAGCTTTCCAAGAACGCCCGGATTGAGCCGGTCGATGACCTGTACAAGACCATCGGCGATGCTCACGGCGGCTGGATGGACTCCACCAACAAGGCCACCAATCCGAAGGACTTCGGCGGCAAGATCTACGGCATTCCGTTCGGTCAGAGCGGCAACCTGCTCAACCGGCGGGATGACGTGCTGAGCAAGGCCGGCTTCAAGGATGCGCCGAAGACCTGGGCCGAGCTGGTCGAGCAGGCAAAGAAGGTCAACGCCCCGCCCAAGCTGTTCTCGATGGGCTTCGCCCTGAGCAACGTCGGCGACGCCAACGTGCAGGTCGAAGTGCTGCGCGGCTACGGTGGGCGCATTGCCGACGATGCCGGCAAGAAGTGCACCATCGACAGCCCGGAGACCCGCGAATACATGAAGTGGGTGACCGACGCCTTCGCGGCGGGCCTGTTCCCGCCCGGCGCGACGACCTGGGATGGCGCGGGCGACAACAACGCCTACCAGTCCGGTCAGGCTGTCTTCATCGCCAACCCCGGTTCGGTCTATCTCAACATCCTGAAAGCCGATCCCGAATTGGCCAAGGGCAGCAAGTACTCGGCCCTTCCCGGCGGCCCCAAGCTGCGCACCGCGCCAACTGGCCTGAACTACCGGGCCATCTCGGCCAGCAGCAAGAACAAGGAACTGGCCAAGGATCTGCTGGCCTACCTGTCCGATGACAAGTATCTGTCGGATTACTACGGCAAGGCCATCTACGGCCCGGTCCTGAAGAACGGGATGAACGCGCCCATCTTCAAGGAAAGCGTGCTGCACGCCGGCCTGCTCGACCTCGCCCTGAACGGCACGCCGGCCAACTATCCAGACACCGACAACCTGGCTCTCGCCGAGTTCAACACCAACTTCATCATCCCCAAGATGGTCCAGCAGGTGGTGGTTGACAAGAAACCCGTCGAGGATGCGATCAAGGCGACCCAGGCCGCCTGCCAGGCGATCTACGACAAGTACAAGTAGACCGCAGAACCTACGCTCGCGCAGAGCGGGACGGCGATGTTCGTCGCCGTCCCGCTCAAAAAACGTCTGGCAAAACCCCTTTCCAGAGACCGTGTCCCCCGTCCCGGCGTACGCCGGGACGGGGGGATACAGCCTCCGGAGAAAGTTCTGCCAGTGGCTCTTGGCAATCGACGGAGGGAAGATGGCGCAATCCACATCGGGACGGAGTCTGGCGAGCCTGAAAGCGCCGCGCTTTTCGCTCGGAAAGACCGATGCCGCGCTTGGCATGGGTCTGGTCGCGCCCGTGCTCATCTGTCTGATGACACTGGTGGTCTATCCATTCATCTTCGCCGTCTACATCTCCTTCACCGACCGGACGGTGGGCGCGCAGGTCGTCAACTTCATCGGGTTCGATAACTACAAGTACATTTTCGGCACACAGGGTTTTCAGGAGAGCGTGCGCAACACGCTCGTCCTCGTCTTCGTTTTGCAGGGCATGAAGCTCGTGCTCGGCCTTGGGATCGCATCGGTCCTGAACCAGGCGATCCGCGGGCGCACGTTCTTCCGCGGCCTCACCCTGCTCCCCTGGGCCATGCCGGCCTTTGTCGCCTATCTGCTGTGGAAGTACATGTTTGACCCGACTCAGGCGGGCGCGTTCAACATGATCCTCATCGATGTGTTCGGCACGCAGTTGGATTTCCTCAGCTCACGCGAGCTGGCCATGCCAAGCGTCATCGTCGCCTCCTTTTGGCGCGGCTTCCCGTTCTGGGTGATCTCGTTTCTGGCGGCCATGCAGAACATCTCACCGGAGCTGTATGAGGCGGCGGCGATGGACGGTGCCAGCGCGTGGAAGCGCTTCCGACACATCACCCTGCCGAGCATCCAGCACGTCATCCTGGTCGTCACCCTCCTGAGCACGATCTGGACGACGAACAGCTTTGAAAACGTGTGGCTGATGACAGGCGGAGGACCCAGCAACGCCACGATGACCTTCCCGGTCCTCGCCTACTACGGCCTGCAAACACTTCGTCTGGGCGAGGCGTCCGCGGTGTCCGTTTCCATGTTGCCGATATTCGCCATTCTGGCCTTTGTCGTCGTCAACCTGCTGCTCAAAGAGGACTAGCCCCATGACGCTTACAGGGTGTTTTTGAAGGCCGTATCCCCGGCTCCGCCGGGGATACGGCCTTCAAAGAAACGCCTGTTGGCGCATAGGGCAACTGTAATCATGGCAACTCGACTTTCCATTGCCCAGAAGATCATCGCTTACGGGGCGCTGGCGGCGCTCGCGCTGTTCATTCTGTTTCCGATCTACTTCATGGCCATCACGTCGCTCAAGACGGTGCGCGACATCTACCGGCTGCCCTCTCTGCTTCCCGTTAACCCGACCCTGATCAACTACGAGCAGTTGATCGGCACCTGGAAGTTCCTGGATGCCGTCAAAAACAGCTTGATCGTGGCCGGCGCCACCACCCTGATCTCCGTCTTCATCAGCGCACTGGCCGCCTACAGCCTGGTTCGGCTGCGCTATAAGTTCCGGAACTGGGCGGGGCGCCTGATCATGTTCTCGTATCTCACGCCGTCTTCGCTGTTGTTCATCCCGCTGGCCGTCATCGTCGCTCAGCTCGGGATTTCCAATACCCATCAGGGCCTGATCTTTGTGTATCTGACGTTCTCCGCGCCCCTCAGCACCTGGCTATTGATGGGTTACTTCCGGGGCATCCCGGTCGACTACGACGAGCAGGCCATGGTCGACGGCTGCACCCGGCTGGGCGCATTCTTCCGGGTAGTTCTGCCGCTGTCCGTGCCAGGCCTGATCGCCTGCTCCGTCTTCACCTTCACCGGCGCCTGGAACGAACTGCTGCTCAGCCTGATCTTCATCACCGATCCGGCCCTGCGGACCGTCCCAGTCGCGGTCAACTATCTCATCACGGGCGATACGGTCCGTATGGGACTGATCATGGCGGCGTCGATCGTCTCCGCCCTGCCCATCATGATCCTGTATTTCATCGCGCAGCGTTTCGTTGTGCAGGGCCTTGGCGCGGGTGGCGTCAAGGCTTAAGTTCCTCAGTTGTTCCACGACGGGCATCCCCGGCTTCGCCGGGGATGCCCGTCGTGGAGTTGGAAAATGCCGCGATACCAGACATGCAAGACATTAGCTCACTCCCCATGCGCATCGCCATCGGCCAGGTCAACGAGCTGACCGATGAGTTTCTGACGTTTGCCAGCCAACTCGGGCTGGAGGACGTCCAGATGAATCTGTACAACCTGCCGCCCGGCCTGCCCGACACGGGCCGGCTGGAGTTCCAGGATCTGCTCAAACTGCGCAGCCGGGCCGAGGAGCGCGGTCTGCGTCTGATCTGCATCGAGAACGTGCCGGTCCGGTTCTACAACAAGATCATGCTTGGACAGGTCGGCCGTGAACAGCAACTCGAGAACATGCAGGAGACCGTCCGCAACCTGGGGCGAGCCGGAATCCCGGTCTTTGGCTATCACTTCATCGCCACCGGTGTATGGCGCACGGGCTGGGACACGCCTGTCCGCGGCGGGGCGATCTCGAACTCATTCAAGATGGAACTGGCCGCCAAAGCGCCCCTGTCCTACGATCGGGAATATCACGAGGACGAGATGTGGGCCAACTACGACTGGTATCTCGAACGCCTGCTCCCGGTGGCCGAGGAATACAACGTGCGATTGGCCCTGCACCCGGATGATCCGCCCGTGCCCAAGCTGGGCGGCGTCCCGCGCCTGTTCCGCAACTTCGAGAACTTCAAGCGGGCGATGGACACCCACTCAAGCCCGATGCACGGGCTGGATTTCTGCCACGG
>JAGOCU010000007.1:18580-20341 GCA_017998555.1 Thermoflexales bacterium | reverse complement strand
ATGGCGGGTCAGCTTGGCCCGTTTCCAGGCTACGCCCGCAATCGCGAGCACATGCTGCGCGTCATCCGCAACCATCGCCGGGCCGCCTACAACGCGAGCGCCGCGGAATACGAAGGGCTCAGCGTCCACCCGCTTGGCATCGATCCGGAGTTCTGCCCGAGCGACCTGCTGCGGGCCGCCCGCGAGGATGCCGATCGGATGCTCGCGCTCGGCGAACAAAATGGCTTCCGGAATGCCCAGGTGACGGTCATCGCGCCCACCGGCACCATCGGTTTGGTCATGGACTGCGATACCACTGGAATCGAGCCTGACTTCTCGCTGGTGAAGTTCAAGAAACTGGCGGGCGGCGGCTACTTCAAGATCATCAATCAAAGCCTGCCGCCGGCGCTGCGCCGATTGGGCTATTCCGATCAACAGATCGAGGACATCGTTTTGTATGCCAAGGGATCCGGGACACTGACGGGATGCCCGCGGATCAACCCAGAGACGCTGCGGGCAAAGGGTTTCACCGATGAAGCCCTGGCCAAGCTGCAGACGGCCCTGCCCGGAGCGTTCGAAATCCAGTTCGCCTTCAACAAGTTCACCCTGGGCGAGGACTTCTGCCGCGAAAAGCTCGGTTTCAGCGTGGAGCAATTGGGCGACTACAAGTTCAATCTGCTCAAGGCGCTCGGGTTTTCACAGCATGACATCGACGCCGCAAATGACTTCGTGTGCGGGACGATGACGACCGAGGGCGCGCCACATCTCAAGACCGAGCACTACGCCGTCTTCGATTGCGCCAATCGGTGCGGCAAATACGGCAAGCGGTTCATTTCGACGGATGGCCACATCCTGATGATGGCGGTGGCGCAGCCTTTTCTGAGCGGCGCGATCAGCAAGACGATCAATCTGCCGGTCGAGGCCACGGTCAAGGATGTGTGGGATGCCTACATGCTGTCGTGGAAGGTGGGCGTGAAAGCCAACGCGCTGTATCGGGACGGCAGCAAACTCAGCCAGCCGCTCAACACGTCGTCGGACGTTGAAGAAATCGTTGACGCGATGGTGGAGACGCCGCCAAACGCGGCCCCGGTTGTGATCGAGAAGATCGTCGAGAAGACCGTGATTCGGTATCTGGCCAAGCGGCGTCTGTTGCCGGGCCGCCGGCACGGATTCACCCAGAAGGCCAAGATCGGCGGGCACAGCATCTTCCTGCGCACCGGCGAATACAGCGATGACACCCTCGGCGAGATCTTTGTCGACATGTACAAGGAAGGGGCGGGCTTTCGCAGCCTGCTCAATTGCTTCACCATCGCGGTGTCACTCGGCCTGCAATACGGCGTGCCGCTGGACGAGTTCGTCGACGCTTTTGTGTTCACCAAGTTCGAACCGGCGGGAATGGTGACGGGCAACGATCACGTCAAGATGTCGACGAGCATCATCGACTACATCTTCCGCGAGCTCGCCATCACCTACCTGGGGCGAATGGACCTGGCCCACGAGAGCGGTCCGGGCAAGGAAATCGAACCGGAATACGACAGCGAAGAAGTCGTCGATGAGCGGGAGGTATCGGTCGCGCAACTCACGCTGCCCAGCCGGGCCTTTACGGAGCCGTTGGCCGGTACGGGGCACTCCGCGGAGCCTGCGCCGGTGATCGCGCCGGTCGATGACACACCGGTTGCCCGCCCGGCCAACGGGAACGGCAACGGTCACGGAAGCGGAAACGGGTATTCCACGCATGCGACGGCGATGCAGTCCGCCGCGGCGGTGACCCGCGCGGCCGCG
>JAGOCU010000007.1:16237-18480 GCA_017998555.1 Thermoflexales bacterium | reverse complement strand
CGCGCGGCCGCGCGTGACAATACCGAGTCCTCCCGGGCCGAAAAGGCGCGCGAAGCCAAGCTCAAGGGCTACGAGGGCGACCCGTGCCCCGACTGCGGATCCTGGACGCTGGTGCGGAACGGCACCTGCCTCAAGTGCAATACGTGCGGGAACACGACCGGCTGCTCGTAGACCGCGCCGGGTCGAGAATGCGGGGCGAGATCACAATCCCATGGAAAGACCCGCCTCTGGACCCATGCCGTGCGCCCCGGCGCTCGCGGCATTCCAGCGTACGATTTCGCTACCCGATCGGACCGAGCTCTTTCTGTACGATTCGGCCGGGGACGGCCCGCCCCTGATTCTGCTGCACGGGCTGCAGGATGAGGCGGACACGTGGCGGCGCATCTTCGGGGCGCTTTCCGCCCGCTATCGGGTCATTGCGCCCGATCTGCCCGGTTTCGGACGGAGTGACAAACGTCCGCGGGGCTATGGCGTGCCCCTGTATTCGGGCGTTGTGATGGCGCTGGCCGCCGAGCTCGGCATCCCTCGCTTTGGTCTCATCGGCAACTCGCTTGGCGCGATCACCGCGGATGCGATTGCGGCGCAGCACCCCGATCATGTTTCCGCTCTGGCATTGCTGAACGGAAGCCTGGTCATCACCAAACCGCCCGCCAGTCGTTTGTCCCTCTTCCAGCGCATGTTTCTGGACCATTACGATCGCGCGAATTTTCGCGCGCTCCGTGCCGGCACCCCCAAGGCCGCCTTTGAGACCCTGCGTCCGTACTATGCGGATATTGACGCGCTGCCGATTGAGGACCGTGACTTTCTTGCGGAGCGGGTCGTTGCGCGGGTGTGGGACGAACCGCAAAGACTGGCCGCGCTCACAATCCAGAAGGGCAGCCTGCCGTACTTCCTCACAGCCGGCCGGCGGCTGGCGGCGCGCATCCCCTCGTTGCCAGTGCCCACGCTGGTGGTATGGGGCGCAAGTGACAACATCTTCCCCGTTGCCAATGCGCGTCCGCGCGCGGCCGCCCAGCCCGGCGCCCGTCTTGAGATCTTGCCGGGCGTTGGGCATTTGCCTCAACAGGAATTGCCGGATTTGCTTCTCCGGGCTTTGCTGCCGTTTCTAGAGGCTGCTGTTGCGCCGGTGGGCGCAATCACACCATGAATCTTCAGAAGATCCTGCCGGTTGCGACGTCGATCGGCATCATCCTGCTCGTCGCCGTCTTGCGCGAACGCTCGCGAACGCTGGCTGCCATCTTCGCCACCATGCCGATCAACATGCCGCTGGCAATCTGGGTGGTCGCCTCGGGCGTCGGCGACGAGCAACTCAATCCTGTCATCGCGCTGCTGACGCGCAACATGCTCATCGGCTTCATCCCCACCTTCGTCTGGCTCGGCATCGTCTTTCTGGCCATGCGAGCGGGCTGGCAGTTGATCCCGGCGATCCTCACAGGGTATGCGGTCTGGGCGGTTCTGATCGCGGCGGCATTCGCGATCGGGCTGATGGAGTGGCCGCGCTGAGGAGAATCGAGTCACCAATCACATGACTGACTTCCCGCTTATCATTCGGCGCGCCACGGCCGCCGACCTCTCCGATATTGTCCGTCTCATGGCCGATGACGTCCTGGGCCAGACCCGCGAGCGCTACGAACTCCCCCTGCCGCAGCCTTATCTGGACGCCTTCGCGGAGATCGATGCCGACCCGCGGCATGAGCTGATCGTGTGTGAGCGAGACGGGCGCGTCATTGCCACCATGCATTTGATGGAGCTTGCGTCGCTGACCCGGATCGCGACCCGTCGGATGGAGGTGGAAGCGGTCCGGGTCCAGGCCGATCTGCGCGGGCAACGGATTGGCGAGCGAATGATGCGCTGGGCGATCGAACGGGCCCGCGAAAAGGGCTGCGGGGCGCTGCAACTGACCTCTGATGCGCGCCGGACCGAGGCGCACGCCTTCTACACCCGCCTCGGCTTCAGGGCTTCCCATGTCGGGATGAAACTCAGTATTGGCCACTAGATGCCTCCCAAAATCATCCTGGTGGGATAGGTTCCAGAAGTCGTCTTGAAGACAGGTGGAGAGATCACAGTCCCCGCGCGAAGCGCGCGGACTGTGATCTCTCCACCTGTGTCCACGGGGAGATCTCGATTCGAAAGCGGCTAAACTTGGGGAAATCCGGACGCACTCGAAACAGGAGCATGCCATGATTCAGTTCGGCGCCGATATTTGCGGAAGCATCACCGAAGCCCGAGAAAAGGAGTGGCTG
>JAGOCU010000007.1:0-16137 GCA_017998555.1 Thermoflexales bacterium | reverse complement strand
TCGATTCGAAAGCGGCTAAACTTGGGGAAATCCGGACGCACTCGAAACAGGAGCATGCCATGATTCAGTTCGGCGCCGATATTTGCGGAAGCATCACCGAAGCCCGAGAAAAGGAGTGGCTGGAGACGAATGGCATTGGCGGATTTGCGATGTCGACCATTGTCGGCTTGAATACCCGCCGATACCATGGCCTGCTTGTCGCGGCGACGAAACCGCCCACCGAACGCCTGATGCTGCTCAACAAACTTGACGAGACGCTTGTTGTGCGCCTTCCGGACGGAAGCGAGCGCCGCATCGATCTCGCGGTGAATGAGTTCAGCGATGATCGGCCCGCCCGTTTGTCCGGGCACCAAATCGGATTCCGGTTGGATCCCTTTCCAATCTTCACCTTTGCCGTTGATGGTTGGGTGATTGAAAAGGCGATCTGGCTTGCGCACGGCCAGAACACCGTGTGTGTCCAGTATGCTGTCACGCGTGATCCTCAGGCGGCTCCCGGCGCGAAAGCCGAGCTCCGAATCCGGCCGCTGATCTCCTGCAGGGACTTTCACACCCTCGCCCACGAGAATCCCGGACTGAACGTTGTGGCGGAGGTTGCTCTGCAGCAAGTGACCGTGCGGCCTTACGCAGACGCGCCGGCGTTGCGCATTTCGCACAACGCTGATAGCGTTGATCCCACGCCATACTGGTATCGTCACTTCCATCTTCAGGTGGAACAGGATCGTGGATACGATCACATCGAGGATTTGCACGGGCCGGTCGAATTGCGTTTCCAGATTGGCGATGCGCCGGATCAGTTGTGCCTCATCGCGTCGACGTCGCCGATCGGAATCGCCGGCATCGACGAACTACGCCGCGCCGAAGTGGCGCGACGGGCAGCCCTGGTCGAGGCGGCCCCCTATGACGACGCGATGGTATGCGCGCTGACTGCCGCGGCAGACCAATTCATCGTGACCCGGGGCGATCGCAAATCGATCATCGCCGGTTACCCGTGGTTCAGCGATTGGGGGCGCGACACGATGATCGCGCTGCCGGGTTTGACCCTGGCGACGGGTCGCTTTGATGTTGCGCGCGATATCCTGGTGGAGTACGCCCGTCACATGGATCAGGGGATGATTCCGAATCGGTTTCCTGACAAGGGCGACACGCCGGAATACAACACGGTTGACGCCACGTTATGGATGTTCGAGGCGACCCGGGCGTTGAGCCAATACAGTCAGGATGAGGCATTTGTTCGCGAGCATCTCTACGAACCCCTGGCCGATGCAATCGCCTGGCACGAGCGCGGAACGCGATACAACATCCGGATGGATACGGACGGCCTGCTGCATGCCGGCGCGCCCGGCATGCAGTTGACCTGGATGGACGCCAAGTATCGCGACTGGGTTGTGACGCCCCGGATGGGGAAGCCGGTGGAGATTCAGGCGCTTTGGT
Organism: Thermoflexales bacterium; assembly: GCA_017998555.1. GTDB lineage: Bacteria > Chloroflexota > Anaerolineae > J036 > Brachytrichaceae > Brachythrix. The sequence continues at coordinate 14,706 of JAGOCU010000007.1, read as the reverse complement.
TCAATGCGCTTCAGATCATGCGCAGTTTCGCCGCGCGTTTTGGAGACACCGCGCGCGCCTTGCGCTACGGCGACCTGGCGGGGCAGGCCGAGCTTGCCTTCAATGCCCAGTTCTGGAATGAAGAAGCCGGGTGTCTCTACGATGTTGTGGACGGCACGGAGCGCGACGCCTCGATCCGCCCCAACCAGATCTTCGCTGCGAGCCTCACCCACACCATGCTCAATCAGGAGCGGATGCAGCGCGTTGTTGATGTCGTGGCGCGGGATCTGTTGACACCCTACGGTTTGCGCAGCCTGAGTCCCGCCGATCCGCGCTATCGCGGCCGTTATGCAGGCGATCTGGAGACGCGTGATGGCGCCTATCATCAAGGCACGATCTGGGCATGGCTGATGGGACCCTTTATCACCGCGCATGTTCGCGCGCATGAGCGCAGCGCAGCCGCGCGCCAGCAAGCGCGTCGCTGGCTGAACGGGATGCTGCCTCACCTGAATCAGGCGGGTCTGGGGCAGATCTCCGAGGTTTTCGATGGTTATGCGCCGCATCTGCCAGGCGGGTGTGTGGCGCAAGCCTGGAGCGTGGCGGAGTTCCTGCGGTCAGCGATTGAAGATATCTAGAAGTCATCCTATTAATCATTGGCGAGATCAGCATCCCCGCGCGAAGCGCGGGGATGCTGATCTCGCCTGATGTTTTTAGGACGGCTTCCAGCGGGGGGATCTGTCAGGTCGGTCTGGCCGCCGCGTTGAGGGCTGCCAAGATGGTGTCGACCTGGGCATCAACCGACAGCGCCACGTCAATGACGATGGCGTCGGCCGGCTCCTCCAGGGCCAGGAACTGGCTCTCGAGCAGCTTGATGGGCATGAAGTGCTGGCGCCCCTCCATCCGAGCGCGGATCGTCGCCAGATCGCCGCGCAGGTGGACGAAACGCAACCCGGGCACGCTCAAAATGTCGCGGTAGCGCTGTTTGAGCGCAGAACAGGCCAGGACTCCCGGCTCGCCCTTGTCAATCGAGGCGTCGATGATCTTTCGCAGCGCTGTGAGCCACGGCCCCCGATCCACATCCGTGAGCGGGATCCCCTGGCGCATTTTCTCGACATTGGCGGCTGGATGATGATCATCCGCATCGTGAAACGGCCAGCCAAGCCGATGCGCCAGCGCCCGCCCGATGGTGGTCTTGCCCGAACCTGAGACGCCCATGACGACGACAAACACAGGCGTTGCATGATGTGATTGCCCTGACACAGTGTCCGATTATAGAAGCGATCCAAACACCTGTTGAGACCACAATAGCCGCGCCATGGCCGTTGCGCAGTCCGCTGTTCTCGGTCTGATGCCCCGCAGCACCTGTAACGCGCCTGCAGTGCGCTATAGACCGGTGACAAAGCGGGCCGCCGCATATAATGCCGGCGATGAAGGGGGTGCACCAGGCAGTCGTTGCGGCATTTGCCGTCCTTACCGTTTTTCTGCTTGCGCTGACCTCATCCACGCCCCCCGCCGCGCCTTCAGTGGTTGGAGCGCATTCGGAGGCCACGCTCGACCCGACCGTCGTGGTTGAAGCCACGGCGTTTGCGATTGCGCCGCCGACGGTGGAATCGCTCGGAGCGGAGGCCATGGCGGAGGACCCGTCACTGGGGGACGCAATTCCGGCCGAATCGCTTGACCCGCCCCAGACTCCGGCCGCGCTCGACACGCCCACGCCCACGCCGGCGCCGGTCGCCTTGCCGGCAACCCCTCTCCCAACCGCGGCCTACACACCGATGTCGGACCCGGTAGATAACCGCGTCGCGCGGGTTTCCCCGACGGCAACGCCCGCGCCAGCCGCGCTGCTGCGCACACCCGATCCAGCGTCCGTGCGGCCAGTTGCGCCGACAGCGCCGGCCGCCGCCGGGGTCGCCGCTGTCCGTGAAGCGCGCGTGCCGATCTTGATGTATCACTATCTGTCGGTCCCGCCGCCTGACGCCGACCGCATCCGAATTGACTTGTCCGTGGCGCCGGCAATGTTTGAGCAACAGCTTGCCTATCTGAAGGAAAACGGCTATACGACGATTGGTCTGGGAGACCTGTACGACGCCCTTGCGGGCGGGCGTGGTCTTCCAGCGAAATCCGTGATTCTCACGTTTGACGATGGCTACCGCGACGCCTACGAGAACGCGCTGCCGCTGCTCAAAAAATACGGCATGCGGGCTACCTTCTTCGTCGTGACGGACTTCATCCATGCCGGCCACCCGGCGTATCTGACCTGGCCGATGGTCCAGGCCCTGAACGATTCCGGTATGAGCATCGAGAACCACACCCGCTCGCATGCCGATCTGCGCCGCCGCAACGACGATTTTCTGGTGTGGCAGATCCTCGGCGCGATCGAAAGCATCCAGGCCTATACCGGCAAGCGCCCGCAGTTTTTCTGCTACCCAGGCGGCTTTTTTGATGACAACACGGTTCGGGTCGCGCGGTCGGCCAATGTGCTCGCCGCGGTGACAACGCAATACGGGAAGACGCACACTCTGAGCGATGCGATGGTCTGGTCCCGCGTGCGCGTGCGCGGCGAAGGCACGCTGCGCGATTTTGCCGACCTGGTCCGATAGTGCCGCACGCGCGGCGAAATCTCAAGTGAAAGCGCAACACCCCGGCTTCCGTCGGGGTGTTGCGCTCTCAAATCGGGGAGTCAGCCTGACGTGGCGGTCAGAGCCGCCTGCACGATGTCGTCCGTCCGGATGCCGTCGGCCTGACCCTCGAAGTTCAGCAGGATTCGGTGTCGCAGGGCGGCCGCGGCCAGGCTGCGCACATCGTCGATGGCCACGTTGAACCGGCCGCTCAACAACGCCAGCGAGCGCGCCCCGAGCAGCAGAGCCTGGGCGCCGCGCGGGCTGCTGCCATAACGCACGTACTTGCGCACCATGTCGGGGGCCAGATCCGACTCGGGGTGGGTGGCCGAGATGAGGGCGGCGGCGTGCCGGACGACGGCGGACGCCGCGGGAACCTGCCGGGCATAAGCGTTCATGGCCAGCAACGTGCTGGCATCGGCCACGCGCTGGGCGCTCGCGGTCTTGTCACCCGTCGTCTGGTCCAGAATGACGGCCAGCGCATCCGCATCCGGGAACCCGACGTTCAACTTGAACATGAAGCGATCAAGCTGGGCTTCGGGCAAGGGATAGGTGCCCTCCATGTCGATCGGGTTCTGGGTGGCCAGGACAAAAAAAGGCGACTGAACCTTGTAGGTCCGCCCCAGCACGGTGACCGTGCGCTCCTGCATGGCTTCGAGCAGCGCGGATTGAGTTTTTGGGGACGCGCGGTTGATCTCGTCGGCCAGCACGATATTGGCAAAGACCGGGCCGGCCTGAAATCGAAAGGCGCGCCGGCCGGACTCTTGTTCCTCCAGAATATCGGTTCCGACAATGTCGGCCGGCATCAGGTCTGGCGTGAACTGGATACGCGAAAACCGCAAGTCGAGGGCGTCCGCAAACGCGCGGACCAGTGACGTCTTGCCCAGACCGGGCAGACCCTCGAGCAGGACATGCCCGTTGGCGATGATGGCCAGCAGGGTATGCCGGATCACGTCAGCCTGCCCAATGATGATCTTGGACACCTCCGCCTCAATCCGGGCGGCGGTGGCATTGAACTGATCGGGGGTGAGCGCGCCGGGCGCTGGAGAAGTCGTCATGTGCTATTCGTAATTGAAGCGCCAGGGTGTGTTGTCCATGGGCAGATCCGACAGCCGCATCCGGCGCAGCGCGTCAAAGCGCGGCATCATTTCGCCGATTGAATCGCCGCCCAGCTTCTCAATCAGCGCATCGGCCAGCACCTGGCAAACCATGGCCTCGACGATAGGCACCGCCCGCGGCACCTGGCAGAAGTCGCTGCGCTCGTACTTGGTGGTTACTGCTTCGCCCGTCGCAAGATCGACCGACTTCAATGGGTTCAGGGTGGTGGCGATTGGTTTGAAGGCCGCCCGAACCACGATGGGCGCGCCATTTGAGATGCCGCCCTCGAGCCCGCCGGCGTGGTTGCTGCCAAGGGTCAGATTGCCATCCACCACTGTCAGTTCGTCTTGCGAGCGCGTACCGGGATGCAGCGATTCGGCGAATCCGTCTCCAATTTCGACGCCTTTGACCGCATGGATGCTGCCGACCGCCGCCATCAGGCGGGTGGAAAGCCGGCGATCCCAGTGCGTATGGCTGCCCAGGCCCGGGGGCACGCCCAGCGCCGCGACCTCGACCACACCGCCCAGGGTGTCCTTGTCATCCATCGTCTTGCGGATGAGCGCGCGCATTCGTTCGGCCAGCACGTCCTCGTAGCAGCGCACGTCACTTGCCTCGGCGGCCAAGAACCGCTGCGCGAAGATCGCCGGGTCGAGCGGGGTCTCGCGCTCGGTTGTGACCAGGCCCCAGCTTGTGATGCCAATCCGGCCCAGGCTGACGACATAGCCTCCGACCGTAATGCCAAATTCGGAGAGCAGCCGCCGACAGGCCGCCCCGACGGCCACCCGCATCGTCGTCTCGCGGGCCGATGCGCGTTCAAGCGACAGACGCAACTCGCGATACCCGTATTTCACGGCGCCGGTCAAGTCGGCATGGCCCGGACGCGGGATCGTCATGGGTTCGACGTCACGCTCGCGCCACTTGGCGAAATCAAGGTTCTCCACCGTGAACGCAATCGGCCCGCCGGTGGTCTTGCCCGCCATCACGCCCGACGTAATCCGGGCATGATCTCGTTCGATCTTCATCCTGCCGCCGCTGCCATAACCCTGCTGGCGGCGCGCCAGTTCGCGATCAATGTGCTCGCCGTTGAGCGGCATACCGGCCGGCATGCCTTCGAGAATGGCGGTCAGGGAGGGGCCGTGCGACTCGCCCGCGGTCAGAAAGCGCAGCATCGGTCAGCCTGAAGCGGCCAGCGATCCCATGGGATCCCAGGGCGGCAGCACAATCGGCGCGCCGTCCAGCGCGGCGAGGGCGGCGGGCGGGACGAGCTCCTTGCGCACAAGCACTTCATACATGTACTCGTCAAACCAGGCGTCGGTCATGATCATGAATCCCTTTTCGCCAATCGACTCGCCCCAGCTGTTTTCAACCCGCCACTTCGTCGGCGCGCCTTCGGCGTCGATGTCGACGCCCGTAAACACCATGGCGTGGGTCATCATGCTGTGGGCATAGGACAGGCGCTCCGCTTTGCCGGCCGTGTGGGTCACCCCATAAGTCAGGGCATAGTCGTAGACATCCAAATCCAGGACGCCCAGATCACGGTTGAAACGCTGCCCGACGTCGCAGCCAAACCAGACCGGTTCGGACCGCTTGACGATCATGTCGGCGGCCGCCTGCTTGAAGGTGGCCAGATCGACGTTCAGGTAGCGGACGATGTCGCCTTCGGCGACATTGCCGAGATGGCCGATGGTGTACAACTGATTGAACGCCCGGCCGTCCATCGGACAATGGATCAGACAGACGAGATCGTCCAACGGATAAGCGACATACTTGTCAAAGAACTCGCGCGGTGTCAACGCGCCGTCGCGATGAAACACGTCGTCTTTGTCCCGCCATTGCCAGTGAAATGAGCGAGGCGGCTCGCCGAGGTGAATGGCCAGCATGCGGTAGATCTCGGCCAGCATGTCGGCCTTGCGGGCCTGCAGCGCCGCGGGCGAGGCGCCCCGCGCCCCAAGCGCGCGAAGTTCGGCTGCATGCTCGCGCAGCCGGGTTGTGACGCGCGCATTCATCAGCGCCGAGTTTCCGCTGCTTTCCGTCTCGCGCATCACCGATTTGGGCACGACCCCGTACTTGCGGACGAGGTTGGCGAACATGTCCCATTGCCCGCCATCCTGAATCGGTGATTGGAGCAGAAACTGAACCAGGCGTCCGTCGACGGGCTCGCCGGCCGTCGCAATGATGCTTTCGAGGAAGAAGTTCGATTTCTCGAGTTTGTCCCAGAACATCGGATACGTCTGGGAGAACTCGAACTTTTCAAGATTCAAGCGCTTCCTGGCTTCGACCCTGAAAAGATTCAGACCGGCAAAAAGCCAGCACCGCCCGCTGTGCTCCTGCGAGGTGGCATCGTTGGATTTCAGCGCATGCGAGTAGACATGATCGTTGCGGTTCAGCACGGTCCGATCCAGGGCGACTGCGTGGGCGCTGGTCTTTGTGATCGCGTTGAGTGCCAGGCGATTCTTGGGGTCAGCGGCGAATGCCGCGCTCCACGCCTGGGCACGGTCGGGGGACACTTGAAGATTGGGGTCAAAATGGCTCATGCTGGGGACACTCCGAGGGTCCGACGCATGATAACCGATGCCTCACGGGCATCTCGACCTGTCCAGAGCGAAAAGGCTTCCGCCCCCTGCTCGGCCAGCATGCCAATCCCGCCGAGGATGCGCAGACCGGCGCCGGCGGCCTCACGCATCAGACGGGTTGTGGCCGGCTTGTAAACCAGATCGTAGACCGTAGCCTGGCGGGGAAAGAGCAAATCTGCCGGCCAGGGCGTTGTTGTCTCGTGGGGTTCCATCCCCGCCGAGGTGCAGTTGATGATGAGGTCAGTCGCCAGAGCCTGAGCCTGATCCAGCATCGGCAGGGCGCGAACGCCGGGCAGGCTGGCGGCCAGGGCTTCGGCCCGGGCCGGATCGCGATTGACGACCCGCGCCTCGGCGCCTGCGCGCACGAGGGCATAGCAAATGGCGCGGGCCGAGCCTCCCGCGCCCAGGATCAGCGCGCGGGCCCCAGCGAGGCTGCCCAGGCCATGCCGTCGCAGATCATCCAAAAAACCAATCCAGTCCGTGTTATCGCCGAGCAGCCGGCCGCCAGCGCGGAAAAGGGTGTTGACGGCGCCGATTGCCAGGGCGTGTTCGCTGACGCCGTCGAGATGGGCGACAACCGCCTGTTTGTGCGGGATCGTCACATTGGCCCCGGCGATGTCCGGGTCCGCCTGCAATGCGGCAATGCGCCCGCCCAGGTCTTCTGGCGCTGTCTCCCACAGCTCATAACGCCAGTCGGCCAGCCCCAGCGCGGCGAATGCGGCGTTGTGCATCCTCGGCGAGGCGGAGTGGGCGACAGGATAACCGAAAAGGCCAACCCTCACGCGCGCTCCATCAAGTTCTCGAGATCGGCGAAAAAACCCGGATAGGTCTTGGCCACGCACTCCGCGCCCAGGAGGGTGGTCTCGCCCGGTGCGACCAGCGCGGCCACGGCCAGTGACATCGCCATGCGATGGTCCGCCAGGCCATCAACAACTGCGCCGCGCAGCGGGGTAGGGCCCTCGACAACGAATCCATCCGGCGTCGGCTCGATTCGGGCGCCAAGCTTGCGTAACTCGGCGACCAATCCCTCCAGGCGATTGCTCTCCTTCACCCGCAGTTCCTGCGCGTCACGGACAACAGTGACCCCGTGCGCCTGGGTCGCGGCGACTGCCAGGACCGGCAGTTCGTCGATCATCCGGGCCGTAAGGTCGCCCGCGACCTCGATCGCCCGCAGGCCCGAAGAGCGGACACGCAGCGCAGCCACGGGCTCGCCGCCCTCCACGTCTTCGTTCTGCAGTTCGATGCCGGCCCCCATCATGCGCAGCGCGTCGAGCAGGCCGGTTCGGGTCGGGTTGATCCCGACATCGATGAGGGTGATGTCGGCGTTTGGATGCAGCAGGCCGGCGACGATGAAGAACGCCGCAGACGAGAAATCTCCGGGCGCCGTCATTGAGATCGCTTCCAAGCGGGCGGGCGGGGTCAGCGTCGTCGCGTTTCCGATCGTGCGCGCATCGGCTCCCATCGCCCGCAGCATGCGCTCGGTGTGATCGCGGGTTGGCGCGGGCTCTCGGGTGGTGGTCTGACCCGTAGCGCGCAATCCGGCCAGCAGGATCGACGATTTCACCTGCGCGCTCGCCACGGGCAGGCTGTAGTCGATGCCGCGCAGCGTGGCGGCCCGCAGTGTCAGCGGCGCGCAGCCGTCCACGTCCGCGATCCGCGCACCCATCAGCGCCAGCGGTTCGGCGATGCGGCGCATGGGTCGGCGGCGTAGTTGCGGACTCCCATCGATCACGCAATCAAACCCCAGCCCGGCGACAAGACCAGCCAGCAGCCGCATGGTGGTGCCCGAGGAATCGCACAGGAGCGGGCCCGCCGGCGCATGCAGCCCGCGCAGACCGCGGCCGCCGATCACGAGTTCGTTTCCAAAATCCACCGCTGCGCCAAGCGCGCGCGCGCAATTCATCGCAGCCTGCGCGTCGTCCGAATCCAGTGGCTGCCGCACGCGCGTCTCGCCGTCGGCGAGCGCGCCCAGCAGGGCGGCCCGCACCGTAATGCTGCGGTCACTGGGCGGCCGCAAGCGGCCCTGCATGCGGCGGGGGGGCGTGAGGGTTTGGTTCATCCGGGGTAGTGCGAGCGCCGGGCGCGGGCGGCGGCGCCGAGCGCCGCGCGCAGCCCGGCCTCGTCGCCGCGCTCGATCAACGCCCCCAGCTGGTCCAACGCAAATTGGGCGTCGCGAATGGCGGCCAGGAGCGGGCCGGAGTTGGTCAGGAGGATGTCCGTCCACATCGTTTCGTCGCTGGCCGAAACGCGGCTCGTATCCCGAAACCCGCCGGCCATGATCTCCCAGACCTCAGGCCGCGCTGCCCCGAATTGATCCGTGGCCATGACCAGCGCCACGGACAGGGCGTAGGGCAAATGGCTGGCATACGACAGCAGCCGGTCGTGATCGGCGACGTCAATCGCGCGCGGTCGCGCGCCCACGAAGCTCGCCAGCGCCCGCACCAGCGCCAGGGCGTTCGCGTTGCTGCGTTCGGTCGGCGTGATGATCCACGGCGCGCCGACATACAGGCCGGCCTCCGCGGCATCTATCCCCGCTTTTTCCTTGCCGCACATGGGATGCCCGCCAACGGCCGCGAGCCGGTTGGGCAGGGCATTCATGGCCGCGACGATGGCGCTCTTGGTGCTGCCCATGTCCGTAATCACTGCGCCGTCCCGGCAGGACTCGCCGCATACGGCGATCTGATCGATCAGGAGCCGGGCGGGAGTTGCCAGCACGACCAAATCGGCCTGCCCCACGCCTGTCCGCAGGTCAGTGGTCGCGACGTCGACAGCGCCCCGGGCCAGCGCGCTCGCGCAAGTGGCATCGGTGCGCGCGACACCCGTGATCGTGCCGGCGTAGCCGCGCGCCTTCAGGGCCAGGGCCAGCGACGCGCCCATGATCCCGATGCCGACGATGGTGATGCGTTCAGGGAGTTCCACAGCGCCCGATTCTACAGACTGATTCATCAACATGGATGAACAGGATGGACAGGATGAAACGATCCATATCCATCCTGTCCATCCTGCATATCCATGTCGAATACCCGCAGTTCGATCATGTTGCGATGCTGCGGCCAACGGCTTCGGCCACTTTGCGCACCTGGCCCATCAGCTCGGCGTAGCGCTGTGGGGTGAGCGACTGAGCACCGTCGGACAAGGCCTTGCTCGGCTGGGGGTGAACCTCGATGATCAGACCATCGGCGCCGGCGGCGACGGCGCCCTTTGCGACTGCCGGCACATACTCCCACTTGCCCGTGCCATGGCTCGGGTCGACGATGACCGGCAAGTGGGTGAGCTCCTGCAGGACGGGGATGGCATTGATGTCGGTCGTATTGCGGGTGTACTTTTCGAAGGTGCGGATCCCGCGCTCGCACAGCATGACGTTGTAGTTGCCGTGGCTCATGATGTATTCGGCCGCCATCAGCAGCTCTTCCATGGTCGCGCTCATCCCGCGTTTGAGCAAAACCGGTTTCATACTGTAGCCGACGGCGTGAAGCAGCGAGTAGTTCTGCATATTCCGCGCCCCGACCTGCAGGATGTCGGCGTAGCTCGAGACCAGCAGCACCTGCTCGGGGGCCATCACCTCGGTCACGACTGCCAGGCCAAACCGCTCGCGCGCTTCGGCCATCCACTGCAGGGCCTTTTCACCATGGCCCTGGAAGGAATAGGGCGATGAACGCGGCTTGAATGCGCCGGCGCGCAACACCGTCGCCCCGGCTTCGCGCACGGCCTGGGCGCTCTCGAGGACCTGTTCGCGGCTCTCGGCCGCGCACGGCCCGGCCATCATCACCACGGCGTTCCCGCCGACCTGGACCGTGCGGCCCCCGGCCTTGATCGTGATGAGCGTATTCTCCTTGCGGAAGTCACGACTGGCCAGCTTGTACGGACGCAGAATCGCCAATACCCGTTCGACACCGTCCATGACTTCGAGCTGTTCGCCATCGATTGGGCGCTCGTCGCCGACCATCCCGATGATGGTGCGCTCCTCCCCCTGCGACAAATGCGCTCGCATGCCCTCGCCCTCGATGCGACTGACGACGCCGGCGATTTCCTGGGCCGATGCGCCGGCCTTCATGATGATGACCATGATCTAGATTTCCCGGTCCATCGCCTCGGCGATGCGGCGGGCCTGCTTGACCAGATTGTGAAACGCCTGCGGTGTGAGCGATTGCGCGCCGTCTGACATGGCTCTGCTTGGATCCGGGTGCACTTCGATGATGAGTCCGTCGGCGCCAGCGGCGATGCCAGCCCGGGCGGCCGCAAGGACGTATTCGCTCTTCCCCGTGGCATGGCTGGGATCAACCACGACGGGCAGATGGCTGAGGTGCTTGAGCACCGGCACCGCGTTGATGTCCAGCGTATTGCGGGTGTAGGTCTCGAACGTACGGATGCCGCGCTCGCACAGCATGACGTTGTAGTTTCCGCGGGAGAGGATGTACTCGGCCGCCATAAGCAGTTCTTCCATCGTGGCGCTCATGCCGCGTTTGAGCAGGACTGGGCGCATGCTTTCGCCCACGGCATTGAGCAGCGCGTAGTTCTGCATATTGCGCGCGCCGATTTGCAGCACATTGGCGTACTTCGAGACAAGTTCGACTTGCTCGGGCGCCATGACCTCGGTTACGATCGCCAGCCCGGTCACCTCGCGCGCCTCGGCCATCCATTTCAGGGCTTCCTCGCCGTGACCCTGGAAGGAGTAGGGGGAGGTGCGTGGTTTGTAGGCGCCGCCGCGAAAGGCTCGCGCGCCGGCTTCCTTGACCGCCCACGCGCTTTCGAGCACCTGCGAACGGCTTTCGCATGCGCATGGCCCCGCGATCAACACGATACGCTTGTCGCCGCCCACATTGACGGCCGTTCCATTCGTGCCAATGATCGGCACGGCCGAGTCGTTCTTGCGGAACTCACGGCTGGCCAGCTTGAAGGGCTTGAGAATGGGCTGAATGAAGTCGACCCCGGCCATGGTCTCAAAGAGCGATTTCTCAACGGGCCGGTCGTTGCCGACCACGGCGATGACCGTGCGCTCTTCGCCATAGATCGGATGCGAGGTAAGCGACATGGATTCGATCCGGGAGATCACTCCCGCAATTTCGGCGGTGCTGGCGCCGGGTTTCATGATGATGACCATTGACATGACTCCGTATTTGTTCCTGGGCAAACAAAAAAGAGGGCGCGGAGCTTCCTTGCTCCGCGCCCTCTGTCTGATTCGCCGTGTGTCGTGCGGCTTATCGCGAGGTTCTCGCGTGGCCAGGTAAGCTCCCTTTAGCCTTGCTAAAGTAGCTGTAATACCAATAGGCCGTAAACGAGAATGCCTTGCGCATATAACCGGATAGAAGGACTCTACCGGATTCGCCCGGCGCTGTCAAGGGCAATTCAAGACAACATCTGACGAGACCATGCGTCCCAGGCGAAGGGCGGGAGCATGGCCTCGCCCTTCCAAGTGGTAAGCTCAGCCCCCGCCAATGAAGCTCTGGAACAACCTGATTCCGTATGGCGATCGCGTATTTCGCCGCAACTATGCGCTGCATCTCGGGAATGGCGCGCTCACCTCTCTGGGGGATGCCATGACCAACAATGTGGTCATGACCTCGTTCGCCAGCCAACTGACCTCATCCAATGTGGTGATTGCGCTGCTGGTGCTGATGAAGGATGGCGGTTGGTTTCTGCCGCAGTTTTTCGTGGCCCCGTGGGCGGAACGGCTTCCGCTCAAGTTGCAGATCTATCGCGGCACCACGGCGCTCAGAATGGCGACCTGGGCGGCCATCGTCCTGATGACGCTTTTCATTCCGGACCGGTCCACGTTGCTGTGGGCGTTCTTCGCCGGGATCACCTTCATTGCGATGGCTTCCGGCGTGGCCGGGCTTCCCTGGCAGCTGGCGACGGCAAAGATCATCCCGGCCGAGAAGCGCGGCGCGCTCTTTGGCATGCGCCAGTTCCTGGGCAGCATTCTCGGCCTGGCGGGGGGGGCGGCCATTGCCCTCATTCTGTCGGGCAATCTTGGCCTTGACTTCCCGCGCAACTACGCGCTCATCTTCGCGCTGTCGGCGCTCTTCATGCTGGGCGGCTATGCGCTCTTCGGTATGGTAGATGAGCCGCCCGATCCGCCCTTGAAGACGGTCGCTTCCCTTGGCGCCTTGTTTGGCCGAGCCCGGGCAATCCTGGCCGGTGACCCGCGCTATCGGGCCTTCCTATTGCTGCGATCGCTCCTGTTTCTTGGCAACGCGAGCGTGCCGTTCATCACGGTGTATGCGCGGCGCGCCCATGGCGCAGGCGACGCTTACTTTGGCCTGGTCGCTGTTGTGACGCTGGTCGTGGGGCTGCTCGCCAACTTGTTGTGGGGACGCCTGAGCGAAAGCCGCGGCAACCGCTTTGTGCTGGGTGTCATCGGCGTGTGCGGGGCAGCGACCTGCGCGAGTCTGGTGGGCCTGGCCCTGGCCGGGCTTGCCAACGAAACAGCCCAACTCATCCTCATTGCGCCATTCATCCTGTCGACCATGGCGACCACCGGTATCGGGGTGGTGGGCAGCCCGATGCTGATGGATATCACCCCGGCCCACGACCGGGTGCACTACTTCGGCCTGACCAACACCCTGCTGGGCGTGGTGATGCTCGCCACAGCCGGGGTCGGCGCGATCGCCGATGGGTTTGGCTTCGCCAGTTTGTTTGGCGTGTGCGCGGCGTCCTTTTTGGGCGCATTGGCGTGCGTGCGGCTGCTTCGCCGCGCGGACCTACAGGTGAAATATGACGCAGATGCACGACGTTGACCTGACAGCCTGGCTGGAAGACCTGCGCGTCCTGACCGGGCGTGATTGTGGCACGCACAATAAGCGCGGTGTCGACGAAATGGGCAGCTTCGTCGCGCAACGTTGCCGCGCATGGGGTTGGGAGGTGCAGCGCCACGCCCAGTCCGAATATGGGGATTGCTATGTCGCGGTCGCGCGCGGCAGTGGTCAGGGCAACATCCTGCTGATGGGCCACCTGGACACGGTTTACCCCAACGGCACGGCCGAGGCGCGACCCTGGCGCGAGCTGGACGGCAAGCTCTTTGCCCCCGGCGCCTGCGACATGAAGGGCGGGCTGCTGGTCGGGATGCATGCCATGCGCGCGTTGCAGCTTGCCGCGCCGGACCGATTTGGCGCGCTGACGTTCTTCTTCAACAGCGAAGAGGAATACGGCTCGCCCGTGTCGCGCGGCATCGCAGCCGATCTTGCGCGGCAGGCGGACGCCGCGCTGGTCTACGAGCCGGCCCGGATGAGCGGCGACATCGTGAGCGCGCGCAAGGCGTCGGCCGACTTCACCCTGACGGTGCGCGGCCTGGCCGCGCACGCGGGCGTGGCGCCAGAAAAAGGCATCAACGCCACAGTCGAGCTTGCCCACCGCATCATCGATCTGCAGGCGCTGAGCGGGCTAGCGCCAGGGGTGACGGTGACACCCAGCTTTGTCCAGGGCGGCACCGCGACCAATGTCGTCCCCGACCAGGCGCTCGTGCGCATCGACGTGCGGGCGGCGGATGCGGGCGGGATGCGGGCCGTCGAGGCGGCCCTGCGCGCGGTGGCCGCCAAGACGACGGTTGCCGGATCGAAATGCGAACTGACCGGCGGATTCAGCTTTCCGCCGATGGAGAAAGGGCCTGGCGTGGCGCTGATGGCGGATCTGGCCAGGCAGGCGGCCCATGACCTGGGCTTTACGATCAACGATGTCGCGACGGGCGGGGCCTCGGACGCGAGCCTGCTGTCGCAGTTCACTCCGACCATTGACGGGATGGGCCCGGTGGGCGGCAACGCGCACAACGCCGAAACAGAATACATCGTGATGGCCAGTATCGCCCAACGTATTCAGTTGTCCATCAAACTGATCGGGGCGCTGCTCGAGCCGGCGACGCTTGGCCGCCTGCGCGCGCTCAAACCTGTCTAGCGCAAGGTAGCGGTGGGCGGCGAGGGTCCCCGCCCCGGCGCACGCCGGGGCGGGGACCCTCGCTGCCCACCGAACAAGGACTCCCGCTTCCGTTCAGGGACCCGCTCACATGACCCATCCCATCCTAATCTCAATCGACGACGCGGCCGTTCGCATCGGCGATCCGGCCTGGCTTTTCGTCGATTGCCGCTACACCCTGGGCGACCCGGGCAAGGGCCGGCGCGACTACGACGCGGGCCATCTTCCGGGCGCGATTTTCGCCAGCCTCGACGACGATTTGGCCAGTCCGCATGTTCCGGGCAGGACGGGCCGGCACCCGCTGCCGGAAAAAAGCGCCTGGCTGGACACGTTGTCCGGCTGGGGGATTGCTCCGGCGACACAGATCGTGGCCTATGACGGCGGGGTGGGGCAATCGGCGGCGGGCCGTTTGTGGTGGATGCTGAAGTGGGCGGGGCACGATCGGGTTGCGGTGTTGGACGGCGGATTTCCGCGCTGGGTGGAAACCGGCAATCTCCTGACCACAGCCCCGCCTTCGCATAGGCAGAATCGCC
>JAGOCU010000006.1 GCA_017998555.1 Thermoflexales bacterium | reverse complement strand
ATCGTTGTTTGTCAGGGTGACGATGCAGCGCCCGGATTGATTTCAATTCTGCGGGGCTTCTCGTCGAGCTTGACGGACCAGAAGGCGAGCGCCGCCATCGCCAGGGCCGTCAGGCTGATCGCCAGCACGCCACGCAATCCAACGGCCGCATACAACGGGATTGCGGCCAACGCTGCAAGGGTGCGGCCGAGAGAATTGACCCCGTTCAGGCTGCCCATCATGGCGGTACGGGCCATGGGGAGCACTTCGCTGGCCACCGGCAAGTTCGACACGACCGCGTACTCGAATCCGAGAAACACAAGAAAGAGCGACGCCATGGCGGCGACCAGGTTCTCACCGCCCACGAGAAAGCCGGCCAAGCCGGCCCCCATCACAGCCAGCCCCAGCATGACCGACCGCTGCTTGCCAATTCGGTCGAGGGCAAAGATGATCAGACCCTCCGCCACGACATCGGCCACGCCCAGGACAATCGAGATCAAACCCAACTGCTCCGCGGTCAGACCAAACCGCGCCACAAGGTGGGGGGCGTAGACGACGACGGTCAGGTTGATCGCGATCATCAACCCAAAGCCAAACAGCAGCACCCGTCGCGCCGATGGATGGCGGATCACAAGCGAAAGACCGCCCGGTGTAGTGGCCGCGGCGAGCGCGTGGGCGTGATCGCGCGTGATCGCAAAGCGAAGGGTCGCCCAGGTGCCGATGATGCTGATGACGCCGATCAGCGAGAAAGGCACCCACCACGCCGCGCGCTGGATCAGAAACCCGAAGGCGGGCACGCCCGCGATCCAGGCCAGCGCCCAGGCAAGTTCCAGCACGCCAAGCACCGCTCCGCGCCGGGCAAACGGCACCGTATCGGCGACAAAGGCCTGGGCCTGCGGGCCGATCAGGCTCCGGCCAAGGCCCAGCACAACGCACAGAGCCAGCGCAACCGGAAAGGATGGCGCGAAGGCCAACGCAAAACAACCCCCGGCGAAGATGGCTGTCGAGATCAGAATGGACCGGCGCGCGCCGACCCGGCGCTCGATGACGCTCACAAGTGGCGATACGAGCCCGGACATGCCGAGCGCCACGGCGAACCAGCCCGCGCTTTCAGGAAGCGCGCCATACGAAGCCGCGATGAAGATCACGAAGGGGACCGGCGCGCGCACAGCCGTGTCACCTGCAAACCGCAACAGGGTCAGGGAGGCCACGCCCCGCCAGAGCGCCTGCGACGATGCGGTTGCGATGCTCCGCCCCGGCGCGGCGCTATCCGCGCCCGACATAGGGCATTTTGGTCGCCATGATCGTCATAAAGAGGACGTTGGTGTCCAGCGGCAAATTCGCCATGTTCAGCACGGCGCGCGCGACGTGCTCAGGATCCATGACCGGCTCGATGGCGATCTCGCCGTTTGCCTGGGCCACGCCGCGCGTCATTGGCGCAGCCATCTCGGTCAGGGCGTTGCCAATGTCAATCTGGCCGCAGGCGATATCGTACTTGCGCCCGTCAAGCGAAGTTGATTTGGTCAATCCAGTGATGGCATGCTTCGTGGCCGTATAGGGCGCGGAGTTCGGCCGGGGCGCGTAGGCAGACACCGATCCGTTGTTGATGATCCGGCCACCACGGGGCGTCTGGGCCTTCATGATTCTGAAAGCCTCCTGGGTGCACAGGAATGCCGCTGTGAGATTTGTTTCGACGACGGATTTCCACTTTTCGAGGCTGATCTCTTCCAGGAGGCCAGGCGCGCTGATGCCGGCATTGTTGAAGAGCAGATCCAGGCGGCCAAAGGCTTCGCGCGCGTGTTGAAACAGGGACGAAATACCCGCCGGATCCCGCAGATCGGTGGGAACAGCCAGGGCCTGCGCCGCCGCCACGCCAGACTCGGCAATCGTTCTTGTGAGCGCGTCTTCGCGGCGCCCGGCCAGGACGACCCGCCAGCCATCTCGCAACAACGCCAATGAGACCGCCCGACCTATTCCGCTCCCTGCCCCGGTTACGAGCGCCACCTTGTTTTCCATATTGAACTCCAGTATCAAAACGCCCTAGATTGTGTCCGAAATTCTCCTGCGAAATCGCACTCCCCGCCCCCGGCGTACGCCGGGGGCGGGGAGTGCGATTTCGCAGCAGGGTCAAGACTGCTCGGCCGCTGGAATCTCTGGCGCGTCGAGAGCCGCTCGCGCCAGACGCTGCACAGACGTGGGCAGGTCCCGCCGCTTGCCTGCCCCCCGCATGTAGTCCTTGAGTTCGCCCGGACGCAAAACGGCGATGGGCGCCGGCTCAATGTCCAGTTTGGCTTCCGAATGTGTGAATACAACCACGGCTTGAATCGGGACTTTGATCGAGGGCGCCTTCTCGGCCAGAACGGCGCTGACACGGGTCATCGCCTCGGTAGCATCCGCAAACGGATCGCCGAGAGGCTCCTCGCTCGCAAAAAAGGCCGAAAGACCGCCGCCCGAGCGCTTCCACTTCCCCGCCTTATACGTCGCCAGACCGCGCTGGCCGCGACAAATGAAGACCGTGATACCACCGGGATCGAGCAGAAAGTAGTCCACCGGCTTACGGAAAATCATGAGCGCGAATTTGCGGTCGAGCCCCTTCAATCCCTCGCGCAACACGCGTTCGGGCCGGAACGGCGAAAGGTAGCGATTGGCGTAAACCAGGCCCACCCGCGATACAAAGAAGACGATGACCATCAGGGCGATCATGCCGATGTAGATGATCTGGAAAGTATCGGGATCGCGGGTGAGGAAATTCGTGCCGGGCAGCGAGAGAACAAACAGGGCGCCGATCACCACCAGCGAGCCGATGATGATGGCCCGTGAAATGAGCGCGTTACGTTTGATTTTGGCGTCGTCGGCGGAAATACGCATGCGGTGTCAGACCTTCCCGAACGCGATTGTCGCGTTCTGTCCGCCCAACCCAATCGAGTTGGACAGCGCTATGTTGACGTCGGCCTTGCGCGCGACATTCGGGACATAGTCCAGGTCGCACTCGGGATCCGGCGTATTCAGGTTGATGGTGGGCGGGATAACAGAATCGCGCATGGTCAGCAGGGTGCTCAAGGCCTCGATGCTGCCGGATGCGCCCATGGCGTGTCCGACCATGCTCTTGGTGCTGCTCACTGCCACCGAGTAGGCGTGTTCGCCCAGCACGGTCTTGATGGCCATGGTCTCGATCGGATCACCGGCGATGGTGCCGGACCCGTGGGCATTGATGTAGTCAATCTCGTGCGGCCGCAAGTGCGCGTCATCCAGCGCCCAGGTCATTGCCCGGATCACGCCGGCGCCGTCCGGATCCGGGATGGCGATGTGATGGGCATCCGATGACACGCCCATGCCCAGGAACTCGGCATAGATCTTCGCTCCCCGGGCGCGGGCGCGGTCGTAGTCCTCGAGCATCAGCACGACGCAGCCCTCGGCGAAGCAGAATCCATCCCGCGTGGCGTCGAAGGGTCGGGCCGCCCGGGCCGGATCATCGTTGTGTTTGGTGCTGAGCACCCGCATCAATGAGAACGCGGCGATGGCGCCGTCGATGACGGTCGCTTCCACGCCGCCGGCGAAAGCGGCATCCATCTTTCCGCGCCGGATCATCTCGGCGGCATCTCCGATCGACTGGGTGCCGGATGCGCAAGCCGCAACCACCGTGCTGAGCGGGCCTTTGGCGCCAAACCGGGTGCTGATGTGATGGCCGGGCGCATTGGGCAGCGCCGCCGGCAGGGCGAACGGATTCACCCGCCGGTAGCCCAGCGAATGGAGTTCCTGCATGCCCGAATGCGACATTTCGAACCCGCCCAGAGCGGTGCCCATGACCACGCCGACGCGATCGGGCCGGACGTCCCTGCCAATCTGCAGGCCCGAGTCGTTGATCGCTTCCTGCGCGGCGGCGACGGCAAAGTGCGACACCCGCGCCATGCGGCGAGCTTCCTTCGGTTCGCTGTACTTGAGCGGGTCAAACCCCTTGACCTCCCCGGCAATTCGCACCGGCAGGTCGCTCGCGTCAAACTGGGTGATGGGCCCGATTCCGCTCCGGCCCGCAACGAGCCCCGCCCAGGTGGTGGCGACATCAAGACCAAGCACCGTGATCGCGCCCAGCCCAGTCACAACGACCCGCCGATTGAACTGATCCGGCGCGCGTTGCCGGTCCCGCCGACGCTCACGCGCGTCGCGGAACTTGTTGCCCGCAAACGTCGCCACCTTCCTGGCGCTGGTGCGCAGACTGGAGAACCGCTTTGATCTGGCCATTCGATCCAGCTATGCCCCCTGAGGCGCGGCGGCCAGTCCGCGCTCGATGGCATCCACCACGCCGTTCTGCACGGATTCGGAGGCCCGCTTGATGGCGGAGTAGATGGCCGGCGCCTTGCTGCGCCCATGCCCGATGATGACGACCCCATCGACGCCAAGCAGCGGCGCCCCGCCGATTTCTTCGTAGCTGGTCCGTGTCTTGAGCGTCGCTTTGATGGCCGAGCGCGAAAGCGCGCCGCCGATCTTCGCCGGAAGGCTGCTGTAAAACGCGTCCTTCAGCAGACTCTCGATCATCTCCTTCATGCCTTCCATCAGTTTGATGGCAACATTGCCGGTGAAGCCATCGGTCACGATCACATCGGCGGTGCCGACCGGAATGTCGCGGCCCTCGACATTCCCAATGAAGTTCAGTCCGGACGCCTTCAGGAGCTGGTGGGTGGCCTGGACCAGCTCGCTGCCCTTGGACTCTTCCTCGCCATTCGAGAGCAGCCCTACTTTTGGATTGCGGACCCGCATGACCCGCTCCGAGTAGATGCTGCCCATGAGCGCAAATTGAACAAGGTACTCGGGACGGCAATCGGCGTTCGCCCCGATATCGATCATGAACGTCCAGCCCCGCGTGGTCGGAATGGCTGACGAGATGGCGGGACGGTGCACACCCTTGATCCGGCCCAGGGTAAATAGCGCCGACGCCATCGCCGCGCCCGTATTACCCATGGTGACGAAGGCATCGGCCTGGCCGGCCTTCACCAATCGCAAGCCGACGCTCATCGAGTTATCTTTTTTGGCCTTGACGGCGGCGGCGGGATGCTCGTCCATCTCCACGACTTCGCTTGCATGGACGATTGGCAGCATCAAGCCGGCCGTATTGTGTTGATTGACAAGCGGCCGGATCAAATCCTGCTTGCCAACCAGGACGATCTCATGCCCGAACTCACGGGCGGCCTGAATGGCGGCTTCCACGTTCGGCTCCGGGCCAAAGTCGCCGCCCATCGCATCCAGTACGATTTTCATGGTGTTAGTAGACTGGTTCCGCGGCGCCAAAGACGGCGCGGAGAGTCAATTCAGCGAGAACAGCGTTCCACCAATGAATCCGGGCGCGGGCGGCGCCCGGGTCATCAGCGTTAACGCAAATACCTCGTCCTCCAGGATCGCCAACTCCTCCTCCAGGATGTCGGCGACACTGTCCAGGCTCAGCAGCTCCTGTTTGTCCTCCAGATCGATCTGAAGCACAATCGCGGCGAAAACCGCAACGCTCGATGCGTCACGGGGTATGCGGGGAAACTTCAGACGGCAGCCGCTTGTGCGGGCCAGAAGCTTCAGATACCGGCGCAGAAGCATGACCACCCGACGGCGAAGCGATTTGGGCACCGCATCCTCGTCCTTGAAGGGCAGCGGCGTGGCGCTTCCAATCAGATAGTCATCATCGCTCACCCGCACCTGCGACAGGAGGAAGCGCTCCACGCCCACCGTCAGAATATTGAGCCGGCCGTCATCAAGTCGTTCCGCCTGAGTGATCCGCGCAGCGGTGCCGATCTCGTAGGGGGAGTCCGGGTCGTCATCCCGGGCAAGCACGACGCCAAACGGCTCGCCCCGCTCGATGCACCGATTGATCATCACCCGATACCGCGGTTCAAAGACATGCAACGGCAACGTCTGCCCGGGAAAGAGCACGACGTTCAAGGGGAAGAGCGGCAATTCAAGCGCGTCTTTGTCCATATCGAATCCGAATCGATTGGAGATTCTAACATCCCGCAACATCAGCGTTACAATCGCTTGCCGCCCACGTCATCGGCCGGTCGCCAACCATGAGAAAACTTGCCCTTCAACTCTATACCGTGCGCGAAAGCGCCAACGCTGACTTTGTCGGCACACTGAAACAGATCGCCGCGATCGGTTTCCAGGGCGTTGAAGGCGCCGGGAACCTGGGCAACATGCCCGCCCGCGAGCTTGCCCGGGTATTGGACGATCTTGGGTTGAAGATGATTTCGGGTCATATCGGCCTTGATGTGATTCGCCACGGACTCGAGCGCCAAATCGAGGCCTATTCCACCCTGGGCGCCCGCTACCTCGGCCTGGCCTGGATGGCGGAAAACGAACGCCGCGACGCCGCCGGCTACCGTGCGCTAGCGCGCACGCTCGAGGACGCGGCCCGAAAATGCGCCCCGGCCGGCCTGACGTTCTTTCACCACAATCACGACTTCGAGTTCAAACAATATGACGGGCAGTATGGCCTGGACATTCTGCTCGCGGAGTCAGACCCGGCGCTGGTGAAGTCCGAGCTTGACGTGTTCTGGGCGGCCCATGCCGGCGTTGATCCTTCGGCCTACCTGCGCCGCCTGAACGGGCGGGCGCCGCTCGTGCATCTGAAAGATATGACCGCCGATGCCGAGCGGACCTTTGCGATCATCGGCGAAGGAACAATCGACTTCGCGCCGATACTGGCCGCGTCCGACGAGACAGGGGTGGACTGGCACATTGTCGAGCAGGATCGCTGCCCGAAAGGTGAACTTGCCAGCGCGCGGGCCAGTTTCAATCACCTCAGGGCCAAGGGGTGGTTCTAGGCATGGAACCGTCAATCGATCCGGCGGCATCGGCGGCGACGCCGGTTCTGCCGACGACTGGCGCAGTCACCCGGGCTGCCGGTCACACCGGCCGGACAATTCTGCGCGAGATTGTGGAGACCATCGTCCTGTTCCTGGTGGTGTTCACCTTGTCGCAGGCCATCATCGGGAATTTCATCATTGAGCAGACCAGCGCGGTCCCGAATTTCCGGCCGGGCGATCGCATTCTGATCGACAAGGCGTTTTTTCATGCGTCGGGTCTGCGCCGCGGCGACATGATCGTCCTGCACTGCCCGGACGGATCAAGCCAGGATTGTTTCAAGCGCGTCATCGGTCTTCCCGGTGAGAAGTTGGAGATCAAGCAGAATCGAGTTTTTATCAACGGCGTGGCCCTGACAGAGCCCTATATCAATCCCGAGGGTTCGGATACCGAAGGCCGGGCCGACCCGCGCTATCGATCGGTCACGCTCTCGAACAGCCAGTACTACGTCATGGGGGACAACCGCTCCAGCAGTGGAGATTCGCGCAGCCGCGGTCCCATCGAAGCCGACACGATCGTGGGACGGGCCTGGCTGCGCTACTGGAAAGTCGAACAGAACAGCGGCCCGGGGCGGGCCGACCCCATGCTCATCGCCGGCTGGACCTATTCGGAACTATCGACTTCGAATCCTTAGCGCGCCATGTCCCAAACCGACGTTCCAATCGTGCGCCTCGAAGGCGTGAGCAAGACCTACGGCGAAGGGGATGCCAAACGGCATGTGCTGCGCGACGTATCGCTCTCATTCACCCGCGGTGAATTTGACGTGTTGCTCGGCAAGAGCGGCTCAGGCAAAAGCACGCTGCTGAATCTCATCGCCGGCATCGATGACGCCACATCCGGGCGGATATGGATCGAAGGGCGCGAAATGACGGCCATGGGCGATACCGAGCGCACGCTGATGCGCCGACAGCGTATGGGGTTCATCTTTCAAGCCTTCAATTTGATCCCGACGTTAACCGTGCTGGAGAACGTCACGATGCCGCTCGAGCTCGCCGGCGCCCCGCCCCGAAGAGCCCGCGATCGGGCCACCGAACTGCTGCTTGCCGTAGGACTCGTCGGGCGCGGGAAGGATTTCCCGGACAAGCTCAGTGGCGGGGAACAACAACGGGTCGCGATTGCGCGCGCGCTGGTCAACGATCCCGCTCTCGTTTTGGCGGACGAACCCACCGGCAATCTCGACGCCGACACGGGCCAGATCGTCCTCGACCTGCTCGACACCCTGACCCGCAAGGCCGGGCGGAACCTGATCATGGTCACCCACAGCATCGAAGTCGTCGGTGTTGCCGATCACGTGTACCGCTTGCGCGAAGGCCGACTCATGCCCGCGGCAGGCTGAAACTGAAAGTCGAGCCGTGCCGGCCGTCGCTTTCAACCCAGATCCGCCCGCCATGGGCGTCGACGATGGACTTGCTCAGAAACAGGCCAAGGCCTGTCCCGGGGGTGCGCCGGGTCAACGCGTTGTCCAGCCGGTGGAAGCGCGAAAACAGCTGGGGCTGCTCGTCGGCGGGAATGCCAGGGCCGTGATCGCTGACGGAGATGATGACCTCGGCCGGCGCCACGCGGCTCGAGACGCGAATTTCGCCCCCTTCCGGTGAATACTTTACGGCGTTGGACAGCAGGTTGGTCAGGACCTGGGTGATCCGGGCGTGATCGGCATACACCATCGGGAGGTCTGCTGGGACGGCCGCGACCAGGGTGTGGCGGGTCGCCTGGGGACGGATCCGTTCGACAACGTCCCGGACGAGTTGGTCTATGTCGAGCTCGACCCGCACCAGTTTGAAGCTTCCCGCCTGCGCGCGCGACGCGTCAAGGAGGTTGTCGATCAATTCGGCCAGCCGGTCGCTCTCATCC
Source organism: Thermoflexales bacterium (assembly GCA_017998555.1). Lineage (GTDB taxonomy): Bacteria > Chloroflexota > Anaerolineae > J036 > Brachytrichaceae > Brachythrix. Next base: position 11,815 of record JAGOCU010000006.1, on the reverse strand, counting down.
TCAATCACTTTGAGGCTCTCCGAAACGGTTGCGGCATCCCAATGCGCGTCCGTGCGCTGCAGCGTGGAGGCATACCCCTTGATCAGCGCCACCGGGGTCTTGAGTTCGTGCGAGACCACCGAGACGAACGTCGACTTCATGCGATCGGCCTCCCGAAAACGGGTAATGTCGCGAACGTTGGCGACGATGTTGACCAGCCGGCCATCGCGCTCAAAGATGGGCGCGAACGTGATCTCGACACTGACGGGCCGGCCATCGGCCCGGGCGATATCGCCTTCGACAAAGAGCGGATGCGAAGACCCCACAAGCGGCCAACCATTCGCCTCGGCTTCGACCAGGGTCGTGCCGGCGCGCTTGTCGGCAAAGTGCACAATGTCCTCGAACGCGTGGCCGAGGGATGTTGCCGCGCTGATCCCGGTCAGATTGCTCATCGCCTTGTTCCACAACGCGATTCGATGGGTGCTGTCCATGATCACAACGCCGTCGGCGGTGGATTCGAGAATGGCATCCAAACGCTGCTTCTGCGCGTTGAGCTGTTCGTACAATCGGGCATTGTTCACCGCAACCGCCGCCTGATCGGCGAAACTCTGCAGCACCTGACGATCATTGGTCGAGAACTCACCGCTGCGCCGGCGCAACACATACAGCTTGCCCAGGACCTCTTCGCCGATTTCCAGGGGCAGCGCAATCCATTCATATTGGCCCACCCCAAACTGGGCCACCAGCCGCGAGAGCACGGCTTCGAGCGCCTCAGTCGCGCGGTCTGCCGCGTGGCCGCGGACGAGGGCCGTGCCCGCCGGTTCGTCGGCGGTCCCGCCTGCGATCTCGCTGCGTAAACGCGCCAGGCCGGTCGTAAGGGTGTCCAGCATCGCCTTTGGCAAGCCAACCGCGTCGCGCAGCCGCAGTTCGCCGTCGGCCTCGATCAGTGTGATCAGTCCGGCGCTGCCCGACATGACGTCAACGGCCGCCTGAGTGACCAGTTTCATCACTTCGGTGATGTCCAGGCGTGAGGTAATCGCGCGCAGAATATCAAGGAGATAGTCGCGCTGGCGCACACGGTAATCAGGCAGCATTTACAGTTCGTCCCTGCTTCGCCGTCGGGCAAAGTATGCTAGCGCGAGGGCGGCCAGCGCGACTCCCATCCCACACATCAGAGGCAGCATGACCGATCGCGGGTCGGGAAGGATGTCGCCCTCTGACAGGTCGCCTGCTGCAGGGCTCGCTGCGTGGGTTGGCGTGATTGGGTCGCTGACAAGGGTTGGGCTGCCCGCGATCGCCGGGCCCGGCGTGGAAACGGGTGACGGCGGCGTGGCCGGGCTGGAGGCCGGCGGCTCAGTCGCGACCGCGACGGCACCCGCATTGGCGAGCGCGCGGGATGATTGGCTTGCCCGTTCTGCAGCCACGAGGGCCGGGACCAGGGCCGGATCCGCATCGCAGGCGGGGCCGGGCTCGGCGGCGCGCTCGGCCAGGTCGCCGAACCCATCCGCGCTCACCCGAATACCGGGGCTGATCGGCGTCCGCCAGACGGGTTCGCCAGCGGCCGGACGACTCACAATCGCGACTCGAACCGCCGAATCGCCTGGGCGGACCGTGAAACGCGCCGTGCGCCCATCGCCGGCAATGTTCGGATTGGCGCCGAACGCCAGTGCCACACGCGCGCTGGCCGGCAGATCAAACGCGACCTGGTATTCAGAGGCGGACGAACGATTGGCGGATCGCCCCGAGTCAACGACGCAGACGACGGCCAGACTGAACCCGGTCCCCTCCACGTCCGCGAGCGACAGCCGCTTCACGTAGTACGGCGGCGGGATCGGCGTTGCAGTGGGCGTTGCGGTCGGGGTCGCGGTCGGGGTCGGAGTGGGTTCCACCGCGCAGAGCTCGGGAACCCCCATGTCCACGACCGTCGTCACGGGTTGGGCACGAACACTGCCCGACTGGGCATACACAACGCCATCGACTCTGCGAATCAAGTTGCCGGCGCTGTCCCTGCTCAGCGCGACGGCCAGTTGCTCGCCTACGGCTGAGCCCGCAACCCGAGCCACGACCACCAGGGTATAAGTACGCCACGCATCCCCATCATCGGTGGACGCCCACGCCACGCCTGAGCTGGCGCTTGCGGCAACGCGCGGCGCAAAGGGTCCGGCCCCAGCGCCCGGCACGGCCCGCACCGAAGCTTCGTCCACCACAAGCCCGACCGGAAGCCGGATCTCGGTCAAGGTCCCGCGGGCCGTCGCTGGCGACCCGTTTGCCACACTCACGCGGAATGTGACCGTTTCGCCGGGCCGCACGATCAGCGGGCAATACCCGCCAAAACCAGGCAGTCTCTCCTGCGATGGCGCGATCGCGTTGACAGACTGGCCAACGGACATGAGCAATGTCAGCGCCAGCGCGACGGCGCGCAATGCCGCGGTCATCACACGCTGAGAGCTCCGGATTACGCCTGACTGTCTCGAGGCCGTCGCCCCGCGGAGCAGGCGGACGGCCTCGAACAAACGGGTTCGGTCAGTGCTTCGAGGGTAACCCATAGAGGTCAGGCCGACGGTCTGCGAACGTGTCCATTTCGAACTCGTTCGGTTCCACGATGATCTTCTTGTTGCGGGCCCGGGTTGGCTCAATCTCGGCGATGATGATGTGCTCCTCCTGGGGAGACGCATCCGCCAGATGCTGGCCATCCGGTCCAACGATACAGCTCCGCCCGATATATTGCGCGCCACGCTCCGCGCCAACCCGGTTGCAGGCAACCAGGAAGACATGGTTTTCGTTTGCCCTGGCGCGGGCCCGATAGTCCGGCTCGCTCTCCGCGCCAGCGGGCCATGTGGCCGGAAGCGCAATGATCTCAGCGCCTGCGAGCGCCAGCATGCGGGCGGCCTCAGGGAAGCGCAGGTCGTAACCAATCAACAGGCCCACCTTTCCGGTCGCAGCCTGAAAGACACGGAAGCCCGAGTGCCCGGGATCGGCGAATCTGTCTGCGCCGGAGAAGGGCAGATGCGCCTTGTCATACCGGCCGATTACGCCGGCCGATCCCAGCAGGAAGGCCGCATTGACCAAATGATCTCCATGCCGCACAAGCGCGCCCACAACGCACTCGGTGTGGTGCGTCCGGCAGCGCTGAATCAGCGACGGAATCGCGTCATCATCTTCAGTCAAAGCAGACGCGACGGCCGCGGCGCGATCGGGGTAGTTGTAGCCGGTGATGGCGCACTCGGGAAAGACAATCAGGCTGGCGCCGTTTCGGGCGGCCTCGGCCATCAATCGATCGATGCGGGCGAGGTTGCCGGCCGTATCGCCCAGATTCGGCCCAAACTGGGCCGCGGCCACCCGAACGCCCAATGACGGGCCTGCGGCGCGAACCGCCAATGGCTCGGCCACCGGCAGTGCCGGGCGCGAACCAACCACACCCGTCAGCAATTCCGCGGGCGACGAGGCAGTGAGGGCGTCCACAGTCGCGATTGTATAGCGTCGACGCGCCCTAACGGTCACGGGTCCGGGTCAGCGCAACGCGCTGTAGATCGCCAACACGCCGAGCGGCCACGCAAAACATTGCGATCCGCAGTTGGCCGACGATCACGTCGATTTCTTCCGAAACCGCGCCCGCGGATTCTGTGGCGGCCCGCAGGAAGGGGCGGGCCAAACCGAACAGCGAGGCGCCCAACGCAATACACTTGGCGCCTTCCACGCCATTTGTGATCCCGCCGCTGGCGATGATCGGCAGCCCCGGCGCGCCTTGGCGCGCCTGCTGAACGGACTCGGCGGTTGGTAGGCCCCAGTCGCCAAAGGCGGCGGCGATACGGCGCTGCGTTTCTGTCTGCGCCCGGTACATTTCAACCTGGCTCCAGGATGTGCCGCCCGCGCCAGCGACATCAATCGCGGCGACTCCGGCCCTGGCGAGGTCGCCTGCGGCCCGTTCCGAGATTCCCCATCCGACCTCCTTGGCGACAACCGGCACGGATAGCTGCCGGCAGATTCGCTCGATCGCGCGCAAGAGGCCGGACCAGTTGGTGTCGCCTTCGGGCTGGAGCGCCTCCTGGAGAGGATTCAGGTGCAGGATGAGCGCATCTGCGCCGGCCAGGTCAACCAGTCTGCGGCATTCATCCAGGCCGAAACCATAGTTGAATTGAACAGCGCCCACGTTGGCCAGAATCATCGCGCTCGGCGCGGCTTCTCGAATCTGAAACGTGGGCGCACTGTCGGGCCGGGCGATGGCCGCCCGCATCGAGCCGAGACCGATGGCGATTCCGGCTTTTTCGGCCGCGGCGGCAAGGTTGAGGTTGATGCGGCGCGCCTCCTCGGTGCCGCCCGTCATCGACGAAATGAGCAGTGGCGCGCGCAAGCTGCGCCCCAGGAATTCCACCGAGAGGTCGACGTCAGCCAGATTGAGCTCCGGCAACGCTTCATGTCCAAAGCGCCAGGCCTCCAATCCGGATGTGATCCGCGACGCAACATCGCGCTCAAGATTGATTCGGATATGGTCTGATTTCCGCTGCGATAGGTTCTGGTCGGTCATGCGTAACTCCGGTTGGCAAGAGGTGTTTCCCTGTTCACGTCGGCGTGAGTTAGAATTCACGCACAATCTATCACAGGGAGGCAACTAACTAAATGGCAGATCAATCCACCTACGAGCGCGTCAAGGCGCTGGTCATCAAGCTCTTGGGCGTTCCGGCCGAGAAAGTCGTCATGGAGGCCAAGTTCCGCGATGACCTCGAAGCCGACTCGCTCGATCTGGTCGAGCTGATCATGGCTTTCGAAGAGGAATTCGGCGGCGAGATTTCTGACGAGGACGCTCAGAAAATCACGACCGTGGGCGAGGCCGTCATCTATCTCGACGCGCGTATCAGCAAGTAAATCTGCTGGCATCGCATTCCGCGCAGATCTCCGGCCCAGCGGCCCGGATTTGCCGGCAGTTACCGGGGGGCGCCCAGGCGCCCCCCGATTCCGTTTTCAGGGGATCCCAACGGCGATTCAGGCCTCAAGCGGGACAACGGGCTGGGCGTCAAACAATGCCTCTAGTCCGCGCAGCGCGCGCTGTTGCGCCGAGAGACCGCGGTTTGCGGCGGGATAACGCGCCAGAACGTCACCCAGAACAACCGCAAGCACATCCCGCGATCGATTCGCGCGGTGAACCTTGCGAACCGCAATCTGAGCCGCTTTGATGTACTCGGCGGTTTCGGCCGCGGCGCTCAAGTCGCCGACTGGGCCAATTCCCGGCACAAGGGTTTTGAAGATCTTGCTCTTCTTGAGCGCGGCCAGGGCCTCCACCCACTCATCGATGTTGCTCGCGCCGACAATCGGGGGCGGCGCGCCGCGGCTCACGAGATCGCCCGCAAACACCACATCGCTGCCTCTCACGCTGACAAGGGCGCTTCCGGGGAGGAATCCACCGACCCGGGCGACGTCAAACTGAACCGCGTCCTTCCCGCCCAGCGAGAACGTGGCTGAGTCCGAGAACGTCAATTCGGGGAGCACGCCCCGCTCCCGGAGTTGAGCGGCGGAAAGCGGCTCGCCCTGGCGATTCTGGAATTGCTGCTCCAGCTGCGCGAAGAGCAGGTTGAAACCCGACTCATGCGCAAGCGCGGGCAGGATCGCGGTGCCCGGTTTGTGCGAGAGCGCGCGCAACGCGTCGCCAAACACACGGTGCGAGCTGGTGAAGAGCGCGCCGCGCAGCGGTTTGTCGGTCACTTGCGAGATTTCAGCCCGCCAGGCCAGGGCCTCGGCAAAGGTCAGTGGCAGGTCGACGCTGATGACGCCGTCATCGGTGACAATGCAGCCGATATTGAGGCCATCGCTGGTGGTATGGGCGTAGATGCGCGCCGGGGTGTTGGGAGATTTCAGACGTTGCACGGAAGCAATCATACAGGCGAACGCCCGCCCGCGCCAATTCAGCCCGGAACGAGCCCGGCGAGGATCGCCTCGGTTGCCTCGCGCGTTGCGGCCGGGCCACCGCCCTGGGCATAAGCCGCCGAACCGCCGCCTTTGGCCCCGACTCGAGCCAGCGCCGCGCGCAGCAGCGCGGCCATATCCGACACGCCATCGGGAGCCCGCGAAAAGCAAAAGAAGGTGCGCGCGCCGGCGCTCGCCAACAAGACGACGGTCTGGGCATCCGAAGCGAGTCGTTTGGCCAACGCGCGAACCTCTTCCGGCTCGCGCCCGTAAAGCACGGCGACGATCCAGTTTTCGGTGCCGATGCGTCGGCCCTCGGCCCGAAGCCGCGAGGCCTCGGCATCGAGCAGTTGCTCCGTCGCTTCACTCAGGCGTGACCGCAACGCCTGACCCTCATCCCGCCAGCGGTCAAAGGCCGGCAGGACATCGAGCGCCGCGACGCTCAACCGCTCGCCCAATGCGAGCGCCTGGGTATTCAGCGCCCGGTGATGGAGGATCGCTCGATTACCGCACATGAACGTCAACCGCGTGCCGCCCCGCCGTTTCTCCAATCGCACGAGCACGATTGCGCCCACCTGCCCCGAACGGCTCACGTGTGTGCCACCACAGGCCGACCAATCGTAGCCCTCGAACTCGACAATCCGTACCATCCCGGCGACTTTTGGGGGCCGGCGCAAGCCATACGCCGCCACCTCAGTGTCGGGCACCTCGCGCACGATCACCGCCAGATCCGCTTGCGCCGCCCGATTCACTTCGTCTTCGAGCGCATCCAACTGGGCCGGACTGATCGCGGCTGAATCCACATCGACGGTGCTCGCGTCGTCTCCAAAATGCACAGACAGCGTCTCGGCGCCGATGGTCCGTACCAGGGCCTGCGACAGCAAATGCTGCCCGCTGTGCTGCTGCATGAAGTCGAACCGGCGTCGAAAGTCAATCGCCCCCGTCACGGTGTCGCCGGTCGCAAAGTCGGGCGGAGCGCCAAGAACATGGACGATTGCGCCGTCCTGACGCTCCTGCACGTCGATGACCTGTCCGCCACCCAACGTCCCAAAGTCACATGGCTGGCCTCCCGCCGCCGCATAGAAGCCGGTCCGATCGAGCACGACGGCGCTGCCACCGGCGATCGGCGCGCATTCGAGCACGCGCGCCGAAAACTGCGTCAGAAATGAATCCTGTCTGTAGAGGCGTTCGGTCATGGGGCTGCGATTATATTGGGGGCATGCCAAGCGCCTACGAAACCCTGTCCGCGCGACTCGCTGAAATCGCGGACGTGAACTACGCGACATCGATCCTGAACTGGGACCTCGAAACCTATATGCCGCCGGCCGCCATCGGCACGCGTGGCGAACACATCGCCACACTCAGCCGGCTCAGTCATCACATGTTGACCGCTTCCGAGACGCGCGCGCTGATTGATTCGGCCCGCGCTGAGGTCGGCGAGGATCCTGACGACGATCGGGCCGCCCTGGTAGCGGTCGCCGACTACGACGTGACGCGGGCAACCCGCATCCCGAACGCGTTCGTTGCCGAGCGCGCGCGGGCTCAGGCGAAGGCCCATGCCGACTGGATCGCGGCGCGCAAGGCGGCTGATTTCGGCCCGTTTCGATCGTCTCTCGAGACGATGTTCGACTTCGCCCGGCGGACCGCCGATTTCCTGGGCTATGACGACCATCCGTACGATGCCCTGCTCGGAAACTACGAACGCGGCATGAAGACCCGTGATGTAGCCGCCATTTTCGCGGATTTGCGGGCACGGACCGTCCCTCTGGTTCGCGCCATCGCCGCGCGCAGCGACGCCGTCAGCGACGCCTGCGTGCGGCAGCACTTCCCCAAAGACGCCCAGCTTGCGTTTGGCGCGCGCGTTGCCCAGGCTTTTGGCTATGACTTCGATCGCGGGCGGATTGACCTTTCGGCGCATCCCTTCTGCATCAACTTCACCCGCAACGATGTGCGCATGACCACCCGGGTGAGCGAGGACTTCCTCAATCCCTGCTTGTTCGGGATCATGCACGAGACCGGTCATGCCCTGTTTGAACAGGGCACTTCGCCCGCCTATGTGCGCTCGCCGCTGGGACGGGGCGCGTCGCTCGGCGCGCATGAGTCCCAGTCTCGGTTGTGGGAGAACATCGTTGGACGGAGCCTGTGGTTCTGGCGGACCTGGTACCCGAGCCTGCAGGAGGCCTTCCCGGCGCTGGCCGGAACAACGGTCGAGACCTTCTACAGGGCGATAAACAAAGTGGCGCCCAGTCTGATCCGGGTCGAAGCGGACGAGGTGACGTACAACCTGCATATCATGCTCCGCTTTGAGATCGAGACCGGTGTGCTCGCGGGCAAACTGCGGGTGGACGAGATGCCTGAGGTGTGGAACGCCCGGATGCAGGAATACCTGGGCGTGACCCCGCCCAATGACGCGCTGGGATGCCTGCAGGACATTCACTGGTCGGGCGGGATGATCGGGTATTTCCCGACCTACAGCCTGGGCAACATCCTGTCGGCGCAGCTCTTTGCGGCGGCCCGCGCCGAGACCCCCGGTCTCGACCATGCGCTTGCCGCCGGCGACTACAGCGGCCTGCTGGGCTGGATGCGCGCGCATGTGCACCAGCATGGCCGAAAGTACCCGCCGGCCGAGCTTATCAAGCGCGCCACAGGCGGCCCGCTCTCGGCCTCGGCCTACATCGCCTACCTGACGGAAAAGTTCGGCGCGATTTACGGTCTTTAGGCCTGTGAAAAGCAGCGACCACAATCTGACCTTCCTGGCCGACATGGTGCGCTGGCTGGGCGAACAGCTTGGCCAGGTCATCGTTGCGCTCGAGGGACAGCGCACCCTTGACCTGGTCGAGGAACTGCGCCACCTCGCCAAGGCCAGCCGGGCCGGCGATGAGGCTGCCCGGGTGGCCCTCCGGGCGGCGGTCGCCCGGTTGACGCCTGCCGACGCCTATGACATGGCCATGGCGTTTACCACCTATTTCGAGTTGGTGAACCTGGCCGAAGAGGACTACCGGGCCAGACTGCTGCGGCATCGCCGCGCCCAAAACGATGTCGCGGAGCCGGTACGTGAGTCCATTGACGCGGCGTTGGCTGAGCTGAAGCGGCGGGGCACGAGCGCGGCGGACTTGCAGCGCCTGCTGGACACCATGTCGATCGAGCTTGTGTTCACCGCCCACCCAACCGAGAGCAAGCGCCGCACCGTGCTCACAAAACTGCAGCGCATCAAGTGGCTGCTCTGGCGCGATCCGCGCCCGCCGTCGGCCGGCGCGCCGGCCTATGACGCCGAAACCACCCTGAACATCCGGCAGGAAATCGCCGCGCTTTGGCTGACGGATCGCTCCCGCACCCAGCAGCCGCTCGTAACGGATGAAGTCAAGACTGGGCTGTGGTATTTCGACGCGACCCTTTGGTCGGTCGTCCCCCAGCTCCAAGCCGATCTTGAGGGCGCGCTCGCCAAGCACTATCCGGGCGCCCGCGCGCCAAAGCGCTGGTTGACCTTTGGCAGCTGGATGGGCGGCGACCGGGACGGCAATCCCAACGTAACAACGGCGGTGACCGCCGAAACGATTCACCTCCACCGGCGCGGCGCGCTCGAGAAATTTCGGGGCGCGGCGCGCGAACTCGCGCGCCGGCTGAGTGTCTCTCGCCGGCGCGACAGCATCTCGCCGGCTGTCGACGCGATCGTGGACGGCAGCGACGCGCTCATGTCGACGCATGTCCGCGAACTGGCGGCGCGATACCCAAACGAGCCGTATCGCGTGGCGCTTTCGGCGCTGGCCTCCCGGCTTGACGACGCCCAGCAGGCCACCCGCGTCCAGCCGCTGTTTCCATTGGGCTATACCAGAACCCTGGCGCTTTCCCCCACCCTGCAGCTACCGCTGGCGCCGCAACCGGTCGTTTCCGAGGCGGATGTTGCGCGGGTGCTGGATACCATTCTCAGCAGTCTGCGGGCGGGCCAGGGCCGCATGCTGGTTGACGGCGATCTGGCCAACCTGCGTGTTCAACTCAACACCTTCGGGCTGAACATGGCCCGTCTCGATATCCGACAACATTCCGACCGGCACGAAAGCGCGGTGGCGGAAATCTTCGCCACCCTGCGAGCGTTGGGCGAAGACGCGCCGGACAACTACGCCCGCTACTATGAAAGCGCCAAGGTCGCATTGCTGAACGACGCGCTGATGTCGCCGGCGGCAAGTGTCATCGATCGGGTCGGCGGGCTGAGCGATGAGACGCTGCAGGTGATCGAGCCTTTGATGCTGGCCCGGGAAGCGGAACGGCGCTACGGCGAAGGCGTTTTCGGGTTGTATGTCATCAGCATGACCCGCGAGCTCTCGGACCTGCTTGAACCGCTCCTGCTCATGCGCTGGGCGCGGACTTCCCTGCCGATCACACCCCTGTTTGAAACCCTGGACGACCTGCGGCGCGCGCCGGACGTGCTGCGCGCGCTATTTGGGCACGCGGGTTATCGCCAGCATCTGGCCGCCTTTGGCAATCATCAGACCATCATGCTGGGCTACAGCGACAGCAATAAGGATTGCGGATATCTCACCTCCAGTTGGGCGCTGTATGAGGCTCAGGAGACGATCGCCCGCGCCTGCGCCGAGGCAGGGGTGACCTTTACGTTGTTCCACGGCCGGGGGGGAAGCATCGCCCGGGGCGGCGGTCCGGCAGCGCGCGCGATTCTCGCCCAGCCGGCCGGAATGCAATCTGGGCGGATCCGCGTGACTGAGCAGGGCGAAGTCCTGTCCACGCGCTACCATGACGCTGATATCGCGCATCGCCATCTCGAGCAGATGGCATATGGTGTGCTGCTCGCCGCCGATGAGGCCCAGCGCGCCCGATTCGATCCTCCCGCCGCGTGGCGCGAAATGATGGCGCTGCTGTCAGCCCGCAGCTACGCTGCCTACAAGGCGCTGGTCCATGAGAATCCGGAGTTCCTCATTTTCTGGCGTCAGGCGACGCCGATCGACGAGATCAGCCTGCTCAAGCTTGGTTCGCGCCCGGCGTTCCGGAAGCCGTCCAACAGCGTCGCCGATCTGCGCGCGATTCCGTGGGTCTTTTCATGGATGCAGAGCCGTTTCGGCTTTCCAGGCTGGTTTGGGCTGGGCGCCGCGCTGCAGGCCGCGCTGGCCGGCGGCCCGGACGCGGGCGCCACGCTGTCCGAAATGTATCGCAACTGGATGTTCTTTGCCACGCTGATCGACAATGCCCAGCAAAGCCTGACCAAGTCCGATTTGTCCATCGCCAGCCAGTATCTCGATCTCGTAACGGATGCCGGAGTGCGCGAGCGAATCTGGGAAATCATCCGGAACGAGCATGCCGCCGCCCGCGACGCGATCCTCTCCATCACGGGTCAGACCGAATTGCTCGAAAACGAACCGATGCTGCAGCGCTCGATTCACTTGCGCAACCCATATGTTGACCCGCTCAACTATGCGCAAGCGGAGATGATTCGACGTCTGCGAGCTGACCTGGCGAACCCGGCCCTTGACCCGGAAGAACTGCGCATGCTGCGAGAAGTGATTGAGCTCACCATCAACGGGGTCAGCAGCGGGCTCAAGAACACTGGTTGACGCCGCTACAATGGTCGATTGTGGTGACGCGATCTTCCGGACTATCCGCGCGCATCCGCGCTGCAGACGCAACGATTTCTCGGCACCCGAACGCCTACGTGTTGATGTCGATCGGCGTCATCTTGCTGGTCGGCTTCGTCTCATACGCCCTGGGTCAGGCCGAGTTGACTGTGGTCCTTAGCCTGCTTACGCTGTTCGCCAGCCTTCGCTTCCAGACCCGCCGGGTGTATTTGATCGTCCTGGCCGCGCATGTCGCCACCGCCTACGGCGTCATGGCAGCCTTGAGCGCGGTTCCGATGCTTGCTTTGATCGCCGCCACCGCCTCGGTCCTGCTGTATGCGGAGCTCAGTTTTTGCGGCGCGCGAAGCCGCGAGCGG
>JAGOCU010000173.1 GCA_017998555.1 Thermoflexales bacterium | reverse complement strand
ATGAGCTGACCAAGAGCGAGCGACAGATCGCCAGCTTTCTGCGCACCCATCAGGAAGAGGCCGCCTTTCTCGCCGGAAATCAGATCGCCAGGCGGCTGGGCATCAGCGAGGCCACCGTGGTCCGGTTTGCTCGGACCCTGGGATTCTCGAGCTATCCGGCGTTGCGAGCCACCCTGCAGAGCAACTTTCGCGACCGCATCTCGCACTCGGCCCGCCTGCGCACGAAGCTCGACCACATGCGCGAAGAAGGGGATGTGTTTGAGCGTTTGACAATCAGCGAGATCGACCACTTGACCGAGGCCCTGGTCAGCGTGGACCGCAATCAGTTGAAGCAGGCGGTCGAGCTGATCAAGACTCACGATCGAATCTTCGTCTTTGGTCTTGGGCCGTCCGTCTCCCTGGTGGATCTTCTCGAAATCCGCCTGCGCCGGTTTGGCAAACAGGTTGTCGGGCTGCGTTCCTCGGGTCGCGAAGTCCTGGAACTCCTCCTGGATCTCAAGCCCACCGATCTTGTTTTTGCCGTCTGTTTTATCGATCTGAACCCGACCCTGCAGCTCGTCCTGGACCTCGCCCAGGAGACCGGCTGCCCGGTCATCGCCCTGACGGATACCCTCGAGGCGGTGGTGGGCGACAAGGCCGCGGTCGTCCTGGCCGCCAAACGCGGGCCAGTGGGTGAGTTTCATTCGTTGGTCGTTCCGATGACGATCATCAATACCCTGTTGCTGACCGTGGCCCGCGACGATCAGGAGCAGGCGATGGCCAACCTCGATCGTCTCGACGACTATCGTCAGCGGCTCAGCAATTTGTAAGCTGCCTGCGGAGTAGACACGCATGTCCGACCTCAGCATCGCAAGAGATCCGCTTCCGCAAAGGATTCAGGCTGGTTTCCGCAGGTTCTGGCGTTGGCTGACCAGCGCGCGGGTCATCCTGTCTCTGGTCATGCTGGCCGTGATGATCTATCTGGTCATCGTGCCGCTGTATCGCATGCTCGAGACCACCCTGACGACGGGGGAGAAGGACCTCGCTTATCTTCCGGACGGCGAGGTCGGACAGCTCACCCTTTTTCACTGGGGGCGCATGCTGACCGGCGCGATCAGCGAGGTCATGACCTATGTGCCGTTGCAGCACTCCATCGTGATTTCACTGGGCGCCACCCTGCTGGCGATGGTCATTGGCGCGGGCATGGCCTGGATGGTGGTCCGCACCGATATGCCCGGCCGCAAGGTCATCAACATCCTGGCGACCGTCCCCTACATCATGCCGTCCTGGACGATCGCCCAGGCCTGGCTGGTGCTGTTCAAGAACCGCACGATCGGGGGCGTCCCGGGCGTCCTGGAGTCCGTCTTCAACATCAGCCCGCCAGATTGGCTGGCGTATGGACCGGTCCCGATCATCATCAGCAGCGCCCTGCACTACTACACCTTCTTCTTTCTCTTCATCGCGGCTGCCTTGATGTCGATCGACTCGAGCCTGGAAGAAGCGGGCGAACTGATGGGGGCCAGCCGCTGGCGCATTCTCCGGAAGATCACTTTTCCGCTGGTGATCCCGGCGATTCTCTCGGGCTTCATCATGACCTTCTCCAAACTGATGGGCACCTTTGGCGGGCCGAACGTGCTCGGCCTCCCCGTCGGCTACTACACGGTATCGACCATGATCCGGGCGGATATGAAGCTGAGCAACTATGGCGATGGGTTTGTTCTGGCGATCACCCTGATCCTGATCTCGATGACGACGATCTTCCTCAATCAGAAAGTGGTCGGCACGCGCAAGAGCTACGAAACGATCGGCGGGCGCGGTTTCATGGCCCAGCAGACCAAGCTGCGCAACTGGAAATACATCCTCACCGCGATCGTCGTCGTGTTCCAGGTCATCATCGCTTTCCTGCCGCTGTTGCTGCTGACCTGGGATACCTTCATGTTGCAGGACGGCGACTACAGCCTGAGCAACCTGACGACCGCTCACTGGATCGGGCAAAGCAATCCGGACATCAATCATGGCGAGGTCGGGATCCTGCTCAATCCAAGGATCTATTCCGCGGCGTGGAACACGATCCAGCTTGCGTTGTTTACGGCCTTCTTCACGGCCGTGCTGGGCATCATCCTGGGCTATGCCATTGTGAAGGGCAGGGGCACGCGATTGGGCAAGCTGGTCGAACAGATTTCCTTCATCCCGTATGTAATCCCGGGCATCGCCTTTGGGGCGGTCTACATCTCGATGTTTGCGAAACCCTTCGGGCCCATTCCGGCCCTGTATGGCACGTTTGCCCTGCTGGTGATCGTTTCGGTGGCCAAACACATTCCGTATTCCGCGCGTTCGGGTGTGTCGGCCATGTTGCAGGTCGGGCGGGAACTTGAGGAAGCGGCGGAGGTCGCCGACGCCAACGCCTGGCAACGCTTCAGGCGGATCATCTTCCCCCTCACCAGCCCCGGGTTTGTGTCCGGCTTTTTGCTGACCTTCATCACGACCATGCGCGAGCTTTCGCTCATCATTCTGCTGGTGACGCCGTCCACCCAGGTGCTGTCAAGCCTGACCATTCGATACAACGAAAACGGGGACAGCCAGATGGCCAACGCCGTCATCATCGTCCTGATCGCGCTGGTCCTGATCGGCAACTTCATCATCAGCCGGTTCCGCGGCGGGAGCCTCAAGAAGGGCCTCGGCATGTAGGAAGAACAGCATGGACAAGACTCCGATCACCGTCACGCATCTGACCAAGCGCTTTGGCAAAACGGCCGCCGTCGACGACGTCAGCCTGAGCATCGAACCGGGCGCATTTTTGACATTGCTGGGGCCTTCCGGCTGCGGAAAGACGACGCTCTTGCGCTGCATCGCCGGCCTGGAAGACCCGGACGAAGGCGAGATTCATATCGGCCACACCCTGGTCTTTTCGCGCCGGCAAGGCATCTCGCTGCCGGCCGGCAAGCGCGGCCTTGGCTTGGTCTTCCAGAACTATGCGCTGTGGCCGCACATGAAGGTGCGCCAGAACCTGACGTTTGCGCTCGAGATCCAAAAACTACCCAGGCCGGAAATGGATCAGCGGGTGGCCGAGGCGCTGGCCGAAATGCAGATGTCCGACTACGCCGACCGCTATCCGCGCGAGATGAGCGGCGGGCAGCAACAGCGCATCGCCCTGGCCCGCATGCTGGCCTACCGCCCGCACGTCTTTCTCATGGATGAACCGCTGTCCAACCTCGACGCGCGGCTGCGGATGGACATGCGGGTCGAGCTCAAGCGCCTGCATCAGTCGTCGGGCGCGACGACGATCTACGTCACCCATGACCAGGTCGAAGCCCTGACCATGTCGACCCGCATCGCGGTGATGAAGGAAGGTGTGCTTCAACAGGTGGACGTGCCCGAGCGGGTCTATCACTTCCCGGCCAATCTGTTTGTCGCCGACTTCATCGGCAATCCCAAGGTCAATCTGCTGAACGGCAAGGTGACCCAAAGGGATGTGGTCGATCTGGGCGAGATCCGGATCGGCGCCCTTACCCGCGCAGCGGTCGGAGAGGTCGTGCTGGGCGTGCGCCCCGAGGACGTCGCGATTCTCGACCATCCGGCCGCCGGGGCAGAGGCGTTCAGCGCCTATTCGGTGCTGCCCTCCGGCTCCGAAACCATCGTCCTCGCAAAACGGGGAGATCTGGAAATCACGGTCAAAGTCATGGGCAGCAGCCCGCTCAAAATGGGCCAGGAAATCTGGCTGAAGTTCGATTCAGGTTTGCTGAACGTGTATGACAAAGCAACCGGAATGTTGATCACCGCCGAGCGCTGACCGCCGCGACGCTCGGGGAAATGCAAATGAGATGGCGGATGCGCATGTTTATCTGCAAGCAAAGGAGGCGCAAGCAAGGATAGATGTCACGCAACTTGATTCAACCGACACGCGCGCGTCTCGCGCGGGATGACCCATCTACTGGTTTCGTCAATATTTGGAGAAGGACATGAAATCGCCTGCAAAGAATCTCTCGGTGTGTTTGCTCGCAACCGCCCTGGTCGCGTGCGGCGGCGCGGCTGCGCCCCCGCCTGCGGCGCCGACCGCAAAACCTGAACCGACCCTGACTGCCAAGGAATCATGGTTGAAGGCCGCTCAGCTTGGCCAATACGCCCCGGCCAAACAGGATTGGGATGCGATCGAAGCGGCCGCCAAGAAGGAAGGCAAAGTCGTGGTGTACGCCAACACCTCGAAAGTCGCCGACCTGGTGCCGATGTTCGAAAAGAAGTATGGGATCAAGGTGGAAGCGCCCGACATCGGCGGCGATGAAGTGCTCTTGAAGACCAAGGAAGAGCAGAAGGCCGGCGCCTTCTACAACGATGTGTGGTACAGCAGCAGCGCTGCCGGCGACCTGATCGGCGAACTGCTCCCCAAACAGTATGTTTGGCGTTTCGTTCCCGACGAGCTTGTCGCCGTCACGCCCGATTCGGCCCTCAATCCGGTCCTGTCCGTGAAGTACGGGGTAAAGGTGATGGCCTACAACTCCGAGCTGAACCCCAAGGGTTGCCCGATTTCGAACATCTGGGATCTGACCGAGCCCGCCTGGAAAGGCAAGATGTTTGTCGAGGATCCCCTGAACGACGCCAGCCAGATGGCGCTGATGGTCACCATCATCGGTCACCCGACCGAATTGGCGGCGGCCTACAAGGACAAGTACGGCAAGGATCCGGTGCTGGACGCGGATACCCCCGATGCGGGCTGGCTGTGGCTCAAGATGCTGACCAAGAACAAGCCGGTCGGCATGCCGGGCGGTGATGAACTGATGGCGGCCTTCGCCGCGCCGAAAATGAAGGACAGCTATATCGCCATCAACGCCAGTTACTCGAAGTACTCCGACGTGCTCAAGGGGAAGCTGTTCTTTGAGCCGTGCAAGGGAATGAAGCCCATCTTCGGACTGCAGTCTTCGTCGTATCTGGCCATCGCCAATCAGGCGCCCCATCCGAATGCGGCCAAGCTGTTCATCAAGTTCCTGTCGACGACGCCCGAGGCGTTTGCGCCCTGGAACACGATGGGAAGCTATTCGACCCGCACCGATTGGCCGGCGGTCAAGGGCGCGATCCCGTTCAAGGAACTCGCCCCCTCGCTCTGGCCGGTTGATGAAGCGGCGATCTACAAGACGATCACCAAGGTGCGTGACTTCTATGCGGTCAATCTGCTGAAGTAGCGCCGGGCCACGACGTCAGCTTGCCTGGCAGCCAGGCCGACGCCTGCCTCACCCAAGGTCTCATGGGCAAGGCAGGCGCCGGCCACGGCGAGGCTCGCCCCGTTGCCGGCGCCTGAACCTGAGCATGTTGGATTGTGGGTGCTTATGAATCTTCAAGCGGTCTTCTTCGACATGGGCGGCACGCTCCAGTCATTCCGGTATGACCGGAACTGGCGGATCGCGCACGTCGGCGTCTTGCGCGCCTGTCTGGAGAAGGGCGGCATCCACCTGGACTGGACCGACGCCCAACTGGCCGATGCAATCACCAACGGCATGTCCGACTACCGCCGCCGTGTCGATTCTCGAATTGAG
>JAGOCU010000172.1 GCA_017998555.1 Thermoflexales bacterium | reverse complement strand
CCGCGCGCGTTGACCCCGTCGTAGCGTCCGCAGGGCACGCTGCCCCGCGCGCCGATGCTGGCGAACCCCGTCTGCCCAAGGGGCTGAAATCGGATGCGCTGACGGCGCGCCTGGCCATGACTGTAGTCGTAGTTGCGGCCAGCGATGGTGTAGTCGGCCCCCCGCCACCAGAAGGTCGAGCATCCCTCGCCGGGTCCGTCAACGACGGCGCCGCTCGAGGCGCGTATGCGGGCCTTGAGATTGACCCGGCAGCACGCCCGCCACACCGCCCGGGCATCCTCGCGCTGAGCCTCGGCATAGCCGCCCAGCTCGTCCATCAGCGGCCGATGTATGTCAGCGACCACGCGGGCGCACGCCTCGGCAAAGGCCGCATCCGGCGGCGGCGCCCACCACATCTGCGGACGGAACAGCGGATCGGCCGAGCCGAGCTCATAGCCGAGTTCGTGATGGCTGCACTGCAGATCAAAGTAACGATAGTCGGGCGCCTCTGCGGCCCGTCCCGCGGTCGCAGTCATCCTACGCATGACGGGCGAGATCGCAATCCCCGCGCGAAGCGCGGGGATTGCGATCTCGCCGGATGTCTGCAGGATTGTGCCTGCCCACTATTTGAACAGCGCCGCGGCCGCGCCAATGGCCGGGTCGCTCGCTTCGGTGAACTCATCCCAACCCGAGTTGGGCACCGGCACGTCGGCCTTCACGCCTTTGCCTTCCCAATTGCTGCCGTCGGGCAGGCGGAACGTTTCCGACGCGATCAGGGCCTGCGAGCCATCCTCGAACTTGTAGGTATAGAGCACCTCGATATTGCCCGCGCTGTCCTGGCCGACCGTCCTGGCCCGCCCGGCGCCCTGCAGCACCCCGGCGAAGATCTCGGCCGCTGAGACCGACGACTTGGACGTCAGGATCGCCAGGGGCACGGTTTGGGAATTGCCGATCTTCTCGCCCCGCGCCCGCAACTGCCGCTTCGCGCCAGAACGGGTGGTTTCGTTGCCCATGACCCCATTGGCCACAACCGTCAAGGTGCGCTCGAGCTCGCCCAGCGAACCGCCGCCGTTGTTGCGCACATCGATGATCAACCCGTCCAGGTTCCCGCCTTTCATGAGTCCGCCCACCGCGTCCCGGAACTGATCGGCGATGCCTTCCTCATAAAAGGTCGGCATCAGGATGTAGCCAATCCGTTTTGCGCCTGCGAGGGCGGGTTCGAGCAGACGCGCGTCCACCTTGGCCTTGGCTGTCACTTTGGCTCGGGTGACTGTCAGGTCGCGCGGCGTGCCGCCGGGACGGCGCACCGAGATGACCACGTCGGTGCCTTCGGGGCCCCGGACCTTTGACACGATGGCTTCGCCTTGCGCGTCAACGGCAGGTTCGCCGTTTACGGCCAGGATGTGGTCGTGGGG
Organism: Thermoflexales bacterium; assembly: GCA_017998555.1. Classification (GTDB taxonomy): domain Bacteria; phylum Chloroflexota; class Anaerolineae; order J036; family Brachytrichaceae; genus Brachythrix. The sequence goes on along the minus strand of JAGOCU010000172.1, from coordinate 4,113 downwards.
CCGGATCCCGGCCTTTTCAGCGGGGCTGTCGGGATAGACCGTGAGAACGAAGACGTATTTTTTCTCGCGGTTGATGTCCCACTGGATGCCGATTCCGGTATAGCTTTGTTCGCCCCGGAAGCGGGCCTGTTCCTCTTTGACTTCGATTGGCGACTGGTAACGCGAGTGATCGTCATTGAGGCTCTCGACGATTTCGCCCATAAGCAAGAAGAATTCCGTGTTTGTCAGTCCTGCCCGTATTTTTGCATCGGTTGCGGGCTTCAGGGCGGCCCAGTCGACGCCATTGAAGTCCTCGTAAATGTAGTTGTCTTTGACCGTCTTCCACAACTCGCCAAAGACCCGGATTTGCAGCTCGGTATCTTTGGCTGAAGGCCGGGGCTCGGGCGTCGCGCCAGCGGGAGTGGCGGTGGGCCGGGCGGTTGAGCGTGGGGTTGGCGTGGGCGCTGGCGTGCCGGAAGGGCTGCGAGTCGCCGCGGGCGCAACGAGCGTGGCCGGCGCGCGCGTCGGCCGCGCAGTCGCAGTGGGCGGCGAGTAGACGGCGGCGACCTCGGTCGCCACAATTTGGGCGCCCTGCGCGACGAAACCACAACCGCCGATGGCCAGGGCCAGGACAGCGGACGCCAATGCGCGGACCAGTTTGATGTTATTCACAGTGCCACCATTTGAATCGCCTGAGTGAAGACCCACCTTAGAGATCGGTCTGTTATCGTCCGAGAATATCCAGCGCCGCCTTCAGGTAGGGGTCTGTTTCTTCGGCATAGCTATCCCATTCCGCGTCGACGAGTTTGTCGGGCGCCAGCCCATCGCCCTCCCAACTCCTGCCGTCTGGAAGGGAGAAGCGTTTTTCGGCCAGCCAAAGCACTGAACCGTCTGACAGATCGTGGGCGACGATGGTTTCCACATTCCCTTCGGTGCGCTGTCCGACGACTTTTGCCCGCTTCTTTGCCTGCAACGCGCCTGCCAGGATCTCGCCCGCCGATGCGGTACGCGAGCCGGTGAGCACCACAATCGGCATCTTCTGGGAGTTGCCGATGTTCTCCGCCGTCGCCGAGAGCGTTTCGCCCGCGCCGGCGCGATCGACGAGCGCGCCAACCGCCCCGCTGGTGAACAGTCCCAGGGTTGACATGAGCTCGTCCAGGCTGCCCCCGCCGTTGAGCCGCACATCGATCACCAGCCCGTCCAGGCCGCCGGCTTTGGTCAGATCGCGCACGGCCGCGCGGACCGAAGCTGCCACGCCATCGCCATCGAAGCTGGGGATGACGAGATAGCCGATTCGCTTCTTGCCGGGCAGCACTTTGGCATCGATTTGCACGCTGTCCACGAGCCGCGCCTTGGCAAGCGCGATCTGGCGCGGTTTTCCGCCGGGTGACTGGACGGTCAAGGTTGCGGTCAGTACCGCCTCATCGAAGAAAGCATCCGCAAGATCGCCCAGGGTGTCGTCGATGGCCACGGCCCCATTGATCCGGGTGATGTGGTCGTGGGTTTTCAATCCCGCTTTCTCCGCCGGGCCGCCACGGCGGACCTGCAGCACGTAGGCGTAGTCCATCTCATCGGACAAATCGTATGTGAAGCCAAACCCCACAAATTCCTGAGCGCCCCCCAGGGTCTCGTCTTCGGCCTTCGCTTCTTCGGGCGAGAGAAAGTAGGAATGCCCATCCGCCAGGGTGTCGATGACGCCGAACATCAACTCGTAGAAGGCCTGTTCATCAAGCCCCGATCGAATCTGGTCCAGGGTTGGCGTATAGACACCCGCCCAGTCTGCGCCGTTGAAATCCTTGTAAACGTAGCGGGTGTTGACGAGCTGCCAGGCGCGTTGGAAAACGGCCACCTGCGCATCGACGCCCGGGTTTCTTCCCGAGGCGGGGATGGGTGTCGCACGGGCTGGCGCGACCACCGGCCGGATCGGACCGGCTGTCGGCGCCACCACCCCTTCAGCAGCGGGTGTCTGCGCAGCGGGATGAGCCGGGGATTCAAGCGCGGGCGCAAGGTCGCGCAACGGTGAGCAGCTCGCAAGGCCGAGCAATGCGGCCGCGCAGATCAGCCCAGGTCGAAGTCGAGCGGTATTCAAGACCTCGTATCCTACACGTCCGGAGCGGCGATGCCTATTCCGCGCCGTGGATGAACTCGAGGACCTGCCGCAAGTGCTTGACCCGATGGTTGTAGAAATCGCGGAAAACGTTGCGCGCATCCACCAGGACCGCGTCCATCCCCACGTTGAGCGCGCCAACGACATCGGCGAAATAGTTGTCGCCGACATACAGGGTCTTCTCGGGCGGCCCGCCGGAGAGTTTGATGGCCTGCCGGAAGATCTCGGGGTGGGGCTTGAAGAAGCCCGCCTGTCCGCCGGTGACGACAAAGTTGAAGTACTCGCGCATGCGATAGCGCAGCAGCATGGGTTCGATATCCATGTCGCGATTTGTCACCAGACCCAGAATATAGCCGCCCTTGCGCAGTTCTTCGAGGACCACAAAGGCGTCCGAGTAGAGCACATCGATCGGATCGTAGTACAGATCGTACAGCTCTTGAATCCGGGGCGCATACGCGCTTGGGTCGGTGACGCCGATGGCGGTCAGCAGGATCTTGTCATAGTTGAGCCAGAACTCGCGCTTGTCATACCGCGACATGTGCACATCGACGAGGCCGCTGGCCCAGTAGCGATTGGCCTCGCGCTCGATCAGCTCGATCTGGATCTGGGTGAGCTGGATGCCAACCCGGCCGCAATACTGAGCGAATGCCTCAAACCCTTCCGGCTGGCTGGCGCGCAAGGTGCCATCGAGATCAAACAAAATCGTGGTGTATTTGGACATCTCTGGCTCCGGGGAAATCGCAAAGATGTTACCATAGCGCACGTTAACTTTTCGGGTCGACATGCGCCTCTGGGCGCTGGCGCGAGGCGATAATCGATGTTTACGAGGTGAATGATGAACAAGAAAGTAGTGACCTTCGCCCTGGCTCTGGCGATGATGATGACAATGGCCTGCGGCGCCATCAGCAACTTGATTGGCGGCGGCACCGCCGGCACCGTCAATGATCTTTGGGCCGACGTTCCGCCGATGGATGGCATGACCAAGGCCAATCTTCAGCTTCCGCTTGCCGCGCAGATCGGTCTCAACGCCGCCCTGCAAGGCAAGTTCAACTTCATCGCCTTTACGACCAAGAAACTCCCGACCGACGCGCAGGCCTTCTACACCAAGGACCGCATGCGCGCCGCCGGGTGGGCGGCCGATTCGCCCGGGTGCAGCCTGTCAACCAGTCAGGGTGTCACGAATGGCGGGATCTGCATCTTTACAAAAACACAGGGAAACAAGAACATCGCTCTGGCGGTCTTTATGGCCAAGGAAGACGCCACCAAGGATCTCCAGATCTTCTTCGCCCGGGTCGAGGACGACGTCAAAACGCCGACCCCCGGCCGCTAGACAATTCCTTCTCGTTTGAAAAGCGCAATCCCCCTGCGAAGCAGGGGGATTGTGCTTTTCATCCGTTAGCTCCCTGCCAGCATTGCTTCGAGGCGCGCCCGCACCGCCGGCCATTCGGCGTCGGTGATCGAATAGTAGACCGACGAGCGCACATAGCCATCCTGCAGGATCATGTTGTTGCGCAGGACTCCCTCGCGCACCGCGCCGAGGCGCTCGATTGCGCGTTGCGAGCGTTCGTTCCGCATATCCGTCTTCAACTGCAACCGGACGCAGTGAAGCGTCTCGAAAGCGTGCCTGAAAAGCAGGTATTTGGCTTCGGTATTGCAGGCTGTCCGGCGATGGGCGCGTCCGAGCCATGTGCCGCCCACTTCCAGGCCGCGATGGTGCCGCTCAATCGCCATGAAGCGGGTCATTCCGATGAGTTCGGGCCGCGCGCCGGCGGCGCCTGACAGCGTGATGGCAAACGGGATGTCGGTCCCCTTGGCCTGCCGCCCCAGCAGATCGGCAATCAGCTCTTCCATGCGTTCCTGGGTGTTGACAAAACCAAACGGCATATAGCGCCAGATTTCCTCGTCATTCGCATGCGCGACAAGTCCTGGCGCGTGTTCCAGTCGCAGGGGGACGAGGCGCACGTGCCGCCCGCTCAAAGTCGTTGGCTGGATGTCCATGTCGATCATCGGCGCGAATGATACTGGCT
>JAGOCU010000171.1:3524-5527 GCA_017998555.1 Thermoflexales bacterium | reverse complement strand
TGGCATTCACAGGCATACGCAACGCGGCGCCGGCGTCATTACCTCATAAATGGGTCGGTGCCAACGACGACTTGCGCCAGACTGCCTGGCCATCGCTTCAGAGAGCGCAGGCTACTCATTACTGGAAACGATCCACGTGGGAACGCCAACTCGAGTCGCTCGGGCCACGTCTCGCCACTAACGAACCGGACAACATCAACGTTCTGCAATTCCGTATAGCCCCAGGGCAGACCGAACTGCCCGACAGACACCACCAAGTGGCTTCTTTCATACCAGAGATACAGGGCGCGATATGGCTGCCAATCGGCCACCGGTAGCGTCTCCGCTTGATAGAAGTCCGGGGTTCCAGCGCATTCCATCACGCGGCCCAGAGTTGGCGAATTCGACCCCCAGCGCACGTTCAATGACCGAGAGTCTGAGTTCCACACGAGACTTCGATTGCCCAGGTCAAACTCAATCGAGAAGCTGCCGTCAACGTATTTTGCCGATGTCATCTTTGTGCTCGGCAAACCAAAGAGCTCTCCCATAAAGACCATCGCCGTCTGGGCATCATTTGGAGCGGCGAATGCCGCGGGGATCTGCGGAAGGAGTATCTGGTCGCACGACGGGCGGTTACTCCCTACTGCCGCAGCAAGCGACAGGAGTATGACTAGAAAGATCGCTCCCATTCGGGCTCGCGCTGTGGTCACAAGCTGGATCATACGCCAACACAAAGTTAGCCGGGCGGATCCCTGAGTTGTCACCCACGGCCGACCGACGAACGTGATTCGTCCGAAAACCATGTTGGGCGGCGAGCAAGAGCGGTCTGGTGGTGCGCCCTGATGTCCAACGGGCCTCAACGCCGGACGTAGGCGCCCGATGAACGTTTGGGCGGCGAGAGTGGTATTCCTGCACTTGGGATTTGCGTCTCTCCTGGACTCGATGGCGCGCACCTGCGAGGTTGATGCGCCGGAGGGATCGGCCAAAGTTATGACTACCCATGCCGGTTAAGGCCAAATGGAATCAAGTTAGCGCGGCATTCGCCATAAACGATGCGCACCGCGGTTGTGTTTGATTGTCGGTTCGCAGGCAAGCCGTCGATGACATGCTGTCCCCAACGCGGCCCTGAAAGGGCCGAATGAGATAGCCCAGGGCTTCGCCCTCGGTCAGGCCGCCAAACACGTGATAAGCCCTGAAAGGGCGAAATACGGGTCGGCACAAAGGGTAAACCTCACAGGTCGAGAATTCTTGCGTGCCGTGCCGCCCCTTCAGGGCGGGAATTGGGTGGGCGTTGGTTTCCCAGGGCTTCGCCCTGGGCTATCTCATTCGGCCCCTTCGGGGCCGGCTGTTGGACGCGTGCCAAACCTAAAAAGCTATTGGGCTAGGGCCACCACTCCAACGAGCAAGGCTCATAATTGACCAACCTTACCCACCTGACCAAACCTGATCAAACGTATTCAACGCCCCCGTGCAATCCTCAGCGCCATCGCCCGTCGGATCGCCCCGTAGTGCTTGGCGTAATACCGTCGCCGGCTGCGCCACTTAATCGCTTCCGTCCGGGTGCTGGCCTGGCCGCTGCTGGCACCGCCGTAGTGAGTGACTACCGCCGACGGTACGCACCAACGCTCCCAGCCTGCCTGGCGCATCCGCATCGCCCAGTCGATTTCCTCGCAGTACATTTCGAAACCCTCATCCAGCAACCCCAATTGCTCGATGGCCTCCGCCCGGGCCAGCATGGCCGCCCCTAACGGACTGCCTATGCGAAAGGGAGTTGGACGGTCAAACCAGGCGCGGGGATAGCGACCGTCCAGGCGCGAGTCGCGGAAGCGGGCCAAACGGGGCTGGGTTTCGATCAGGAGCTGGGCCAGGCCGGGAAACGCGAAGGCCCCCATCTGCAGACTGCCGTCCGAGTTCTCCAGTTTCGGCCCGCACAAGCCGCAACGCGGGGTCGCGGCCATGAAATCGAGCAAGCCCTTGATCGCGCCCGGATGCACCCGCGTGTCGGGGTTGAGCAGCCAGACGTA
>JAGOCU010000171.1:0-3424 GCA_017998555.1 Thermoflexales bacterium | reverse complement strand
CGCCCCTCGTCGGTCAGGATGACCACGAAGGTCTTGGCCGGCACCCAGGCGATCTCCATGTCGATCTCTCCCGGATTCCCGGCATAGGCATGGTCGACGATGTTGGCGCACGCCTCGTCCACCGCCAGTTCGACCCGGTGGGCCTCAGCCTCGCTCATCCCCGCCTCGCCCGCCGCGGCGCGCGCCTCCCGCGCAAAAACAACCAACTGGTTGTGGCGCGCCGGCAGGCTCAGGCGTCGAAGGGTGATCATGACGAGAACGGTTTCCGAGCAGCCCGCCCGCGGCGGCGGGCGATTTGCCCTAGAGCGAATCCACCGCCTCGAGAATGTCGTCAAACACGGGGAAGAGGCTCTGGAAGCCGACCAGCGCGATCGTATCGCGGATCTTGTCATTGGCCGCCGCAACAAGTACGCTCCCGTTGTGCGCTTTGGCCTCCTTGAGCGCCGCGACCATGGCCCGCAGCCCTGCGCTGCTCATGTAGTCGAGACCCGCGAAATCCAGCACAATCTTGTGCCGGCCTTCCAACTGCAGGCCTTTCAGCGCGTTGTCAAATTCAGGCGCGGTCGCGCTGTCCATGCGGCCTGAGACCGTGACGATGTCGATCTTCTTCAGGGCTTTCACTTTGAGCTGCATCATGATCGGCGATTGTAGTCGAAGATGCCAGCGCCAGAGCGAACACAATCCAGAAGAGCATGACGGAGTTGTGGAAGTCGATGTTGAAGAAATAGTGATCGACCATGCCGGTCATGAGCGCCCCGATCACCGCGCCATGCGCCCCCAGCCAAACGGGGGCCAGCGTGGCATCTCGCAGCGCCGCCCGCATCCCCTGCGCGCCGACGGCAAAGAATCCAAAAAGCGTGACGACAAAGACGCCCAGACCCACCAGGCCCATCTGCTGGGCGATGAGCAGATACATGTTCGATACCCCGATATAGAGATCCACATCCGGCGTGTCCGTGAAGCCAACCCCAAAAATGGGATAACGCTCGATCAGCCGGAAAGCGTCCTTGTATTCACCCACCCGCATTTGAGTGGCGAGATCACGCGCGGCGAAACCGTCAGCGAAGTGGGCGATCAATTCGCGGGTCTGAGGCAGCGCAAGCGCAACCAGAAGCACCGCGACTATCAGAGGCAGGATTCGGCGGTACTTGACGATGCCGATCAGCAGCGCCACCAGTCCCAGCGCGATCATTGCCCCGCGCGACACGGTGAGCACCAGGGCCAGACCGATCGCCGCCAGACATATCAACACCACCAAACGCGGCAGCGCCGATCGGGCCGCAAACAGCTGCGGCAAGGCGACGGCGCCAGCCACCAGCAGGAAACCGCCAAACGCATTCGGATCGATCCACAGCCCGGTTGCGCGCTGCAAATTCGCCGGGTCGTCCAGGACGTAGCGCAGGACGCCGGAGCCTTCAGGATAGCCAAAGGGGCGCAGCGCCGACAGGAGCCGCATGGCCGTGTCGTCGGGAATCACGTAAAGGGCGATTCCGATCAGCGCGGCGAGCGCCCCGAACAGGATGAGCGCGCGCACCGCGAGCTGGCGCGCGCCGGGCGCCGCAAAGATGCCGGTCATGACATAGACCGACAACAACGTCAAGATGAGCTCGCCGAAACGACGCAGGACCAGGGTTGTCAGCGGGCCGTTTGGGATTCCGGCGATAAAGGCGGCGACCGCGACAAAGACCAGGGCCGCCAGGGGATACCCCACCCGCCCAGGGAACGCCGGACCAGATGCTTTCGCCCGGCGGCGGGTCCGGCCGATCACCCAGGCGGCCAAGAGCAACAGCAACGCCGCGTCAATGACGGTGGGCTTGAAACCGATGGACACCGGCGACGCCACTCTCGGCAACAAGGCGATGCCAGCCACCAGCAGCCACAACGCGCGCTCGGGGGTGCGGGTCGCCCACACCGCGCCCGCCGCCAACGGAATCAGCGGCAACACGAACAGCGGATTGACCACGACCGCCAGTGCGCCCGAGGCGAGTCCGACTGCCGCGCAGACAAGCGCCAGCGCAATGCGCTGCGTGCGCTCATTTATCGGCAGGGTCAGGCTGCTTCGCATAAGGTGCTTCGGCTACAATCGGCGGGCTTTGCGGATCATGATGACATTGCGACAAACCTCGCGCCGCCTCGTTCCGATTCTCGGCGGGATTGTATCAGCGGCATTCGCGGCGATGACGGCGCTGATGCCCGCCCACGCGCAGACGCCCCAGCCTCCGCCCACCCCCACCCGCTCCCCGACGGCCACACCGGTGGCGCCCATCGCGCGGATCGTCACCCCGGTGCGCGGGCAGACCCTGGGCGCCAGCGTCAGCGCCCAGGGCAGCGCCAACGTGCCCGGATTCAGCCGCTACGAGATCGCCTACGCCACCGAGCCGGATGTCAAAACCTGGCAGGTCTTCGGAGGCGGCACACAGCCGGTCGACAATGGTCTGTTGTCAACCTGGAATACCCGAGCGCTGGCCGCTGGAGAATATGCGCTCCGGTTGCAGGTTTTCAGCGCCGACGGAAAGAGCATTGAGGCGGTGGTCCGGAACCTGAAGGTCGAAGGCGCGGCTGCGGCGGCAACGGCCGGGGCGACGCCCGGCGCAGCGTCCGGGACGCCCCGCCCCACGACCGCAGCGACCCCTGGCGCCGTCGCTACCGCAGCGTCAATCGACACGGCCGCCATCCCGCGCGCCTTTCTACGCGGCGCGGAAGTCGTGGGGCTGGCCTTTGCCGCCTTTTTCGGGTATCTCCTGGTCAAGAAAGTCGTTGGGTTCGCCATCAGCCGCCTCTTTCACCGGCCAATCGACTACGGGAAGTAAGCGATGCCGGAAGAAATGCGCTGGCGAGTCATCGCCGGACTCGGCAACCCGGGTCGCCAGTACGCCAACAACCGGCACAACGTCGGCTTCCTCGCGGCCGACTACCTTGCGCGCGAGCACGGCCTGGCGTTCACCAAGATGATGAACCATGGCCTGGTCGCCCAGGGCCTGATTAAGGGCGCGCGGGTCGTCATCGTCAAGCCTCAGACCTTCATGAATGACAGTGGTCTGACCGTTGGACCCCTGTTGCGCTTCTACAAGTCAGCCCTGGCCGACTTGCTGGTGATCTACGACGAGCTCGACCTGCCGTTCGGACAGATTCGGATGCGGCCGTCCGGCAGCGCGGGCGGGCACAACGGCATGAAGTCCATCATTCCGCGGGTCGGGGGCCAGGATTTTCCGCGCATTCGGGTTGGCATCGGGCGCCCACCCGGCCGCCAGGCGCCCAAGGATTATGTCCTGGACGACTTTTCGAGGGACGAAGTCCCGGTGCTCGATGATCTGTTCAAGCGGATCGACCAGGGCGTGCAGCGCTGGGTGATGGATGGGCTGGACATGGCGATGAATCTGGTCAACCCGCGCGCAACGCAGGATCCGGGGCGTAACCAAAAGCC
>JAGOCU010000170.1 GCA_017998555.1 Thermoflexales bacterium | reverse complement strand
GGAATGCCCGCGAGCAGCAGCGCGCCTGGGATGGCCACCAGCCGCAATTGCTCCAGCCTGAACGGGACATCCCGGGTGCGGGCGGCGAACAGCGGCCTCAACTGCGACGTGTTCGGCACTTCTGCGGCGCTGGCGTAGTGATCCCAGGCCAGGGCCAGAAAGGTGAAGTGCAGGCTGTTGGCTGGGACGACATCAACATCAGCGTCCTCGGTCGCGAGGGAAACGAGCGCGGCGTGCAGGTCGACGAGCGCGCCCGAAGGGGCAAACAGCCGCCCGCTCGTCACGCCCAGACGTTTGCGCAGCGGATCCGCCGGGATGCGTTCGCCGGCGCTCGGCGCGCTCGCCCAGGCGGCCAACCCGCGGGCGGTCATGTCGGTGTATTCGGCGTCGAGGTGGGTGCCCACAGGCCGATACAATACACCCACATGCGCGTCCTACGCACCCTTTCAGTCTTCGTTGTTCTCGCGTTAACGGCTTGTGTCAAGACCGGCGCGGCGGGCGGCATTATCCCGACCCCGACTCCGGCGCCCACCGCCGCCGCGAGCTCGTCCCGGCTGGTCTCCGCGGGTTTGCCCGTGCTCGATACGGTGCCTGAGCGGCCGCTCTATACCCTGAATGTGACTCTGGACTACAAGAACAGCGCGCTGGCCACCCAACAACGAATTGAGTTCAAGAACCCGACCGGGGCCGATGCGCAGGAATTGCGCTTCAACATCCCGCCGGCCCGGCGGGGCCAGTTTGACCTGCGCGATGTTCGGATCTTTGGCGAGTCCAAGCCCCTGAGTTGGACGCTGACCGTGAGCAATACCGTGCTGATCGTCACCTTGCCCGCGCCGCTTCCCGCGCGTGACGCCATTGCCATCGCCCTTGACTTCACGGTAAAAATCCCGCTCCAGGAAGCGACGTTCGGCATCGGCGGCGATGACAGCTCGCGTGGCCCGCTCAGTCTGACCGCCGGCCACTGGTATGTCATGCTGGCGCCCTGGCGCGACGGCGTGGGCTGGGATACACCCGCATTTGTTCCGATCGGGGATCCGTATACAGGCGAGCTGGCAGACTACGCGGCAAATATCCTGGCGCCCGACGGCATCATCGTCGCCGGGGCCGGCGAGGAAACCCGCGAAGGCCGCCTGTGGCGCTATCGCCTGCCGGCAGCGCGGGTTTTTGCCTTTGCGGCCAGTGACAGCTTCAAGGTCGACACGTCCAACGTCAACGGTGTCCAGTTCACGCTCTACAGCTACCCCGCCCATCAGAAGTACGCCGAGGACGTGCTGATCACCGCCGAGCGGGCGGTGAAGCTCTACGGCGAGTTGTATGGGCCATATGCCTACAAGACATTGCGCCTGGTCGAGACGGGCCGCGCGCAGGGTCAGGAATACAGCGGCCTGGTCGGAATCGGGCAGGCCCTTTTCCAGGGCTACACCGGCAGCGGCTCGCGTCACGATTTGATTGCGACCACCGCCCACGAAGTGTCGCACCAATGGTGGTTCCAGGCGGTCGGAAACGACCAGATTCGCACGCCATGGCTCGATGAATCTTTCGCCCGCATGTCGGAGTACCGCTTCTACCAGCGCTACTATCCCGCCGACGCCGACTGGTGGATGAAGTATTTCATCACCTATTCCGAGGTCAAGGGCGCGATCGACCTTCCGATCACCGCGTTCGCAGACCCGCGAGCGTATATCGACGCGGTCTACCGGCGCGGGTTTGTCTTCCTCAACGAGGTTCGCCGAACGGTGGGGGACGCGTCATTTGACGCCGCCATGCGCGATTACTACGCAAACAGCGTCAATCGGTCCGCTTCGCAGGACGCCTTTTTTGACGCGCTGGCAGCCCGCAGCGCGCAAAACATCGGGCCGCTGGTCAAGGCGTATTTTGGCGGGTCGGTGGCCCTGCCGTGCAAGATCAGCGCGAACGCCGTTGGGTGCCGGCGCTGAAAAATCAAAAAACACCCCGGCTTTGCCGGGGTGTTTTTTGGAAGAGATCTAGACAACGACCGCCATCACCATCGGCTTGCGCCGGGTTTGGCTGGAGATCGCTCGTTGGACGAGCTCGGCGGCCTTGTCGCGAATGGTCGACACCGCAGAGCCGCCGTTGATGCCGGAAAGGCCCTCGGCGGCGGTTTGAGCGATGCGATCGAGGAGATCCTTGGTGTCGGTGGCGTAGGTGAAACCGCGCGAGATGAGTTCGGGCTTGCCCGCCAGGCCGCCCTCTTCATTCCGCCGGACGACGACGATGACGAAGCCATCCCGCGCAAGCGACGCGCGATCGTTCAATACGGCCTGACCGATTTCGCCCACGGTGTTCCCGTCGACGTAGATGTAGCTGCCCGGGACGCGCTCGAGCTGTTTCGCCTGGCCGTCCGCGAACTCGATCGGGGTGCCGTTTTCGCCGATGAAGATGTTCTCCGCCGGAATGCCGACATCCATCGCCAACCGCCGATGGGCGTGGAGCATGCGCAGCTCGCCGTGGATCGGGACGAAGAACTTCGGCTTGACCAGGCTCATCAGCAGTTTCTGCTCTTCCTGGCAGGCATGGCCTGACACGTGCACCTTGGAGTGGGCCGTCGTCACCACCGTCGCGCCCTTCTGGTACAGCCGATTGATGATCCGATGAACATACTCCTCGTTGCCGGGGATGGGGTGGGCCGACAGGACGAAGGTGTCGCCCTTCTGCGCGGTGATCTGGGGATGCTTGCCGGTCGCAATCCGACCGAGCACGGCGCTGGGCTCGCCCTGGGTTCCTGTCGCCATGAAGGCGACCTCCTGGGGCGGCATCTTGAGCGCGTCTTCAAGCCTGATGAGCAGGCCCTCGGGCACGTTCAGATAGCCCATCTTCTGGGCCAACCGCACGTTATCGGTCATGCTCGCGCCGGCGACCGCGAGCTTGCGTCCATAGATCTCACACACGTTGATGACTTGCTGCACGCGCGAGATGAGCGAGGCAAACGTGGCGACGAAGATCCGGCCGGGCGCGTCGCGGAAGACGTGCTCCAGGGCGGGCTCGATCTCGCGCTCGCTCGGGGTGATGCCCGGGACTTCGGCGTTGGTGCTGTCCGAGAACAGGGCCAGCACGCCACGGGCCGAAAACTCGGCCAGCTTGGCGAAATCGCTGGTCTCGCCATCCACCGGAGAGTGATCGAATTTGAAGTCGCCGCTGTGCACGATGAGGCCGGCCGGCGTCGTCACCGCCACGCCGCAGTTGTCGGGGATGCTGTGGCACATCCGGAACATCTCGACCTTGAAAGGCCCAACGTTGAACGTTGCGTCGGTTGCGACGCTTGTTACCGTTGTGCGGTCCATCAGTTTCGCCTCGCGCAGCTTGTTCTCAATCAGGCCCTTGGTCAGAGGCGTGGCATAGATGGGCACGCCCGGGAAGTCCTTGGCGACGAACTCGATCGCGCCAATATGGTCTTCGTGGCCGTGGGTGATGACGATCCCCCGGACCTGGTCGCGCCGGTCGCTCAGGAAGCCGTAGTCCGGGATGACGCTGTCGATCCCGTGCATGTCCGATTCCGGGAACATGATTCCCGTGTCGATGATCAATATATTGTTGTTGTACTCGAGGGCCATCATGTTCTTGCCGACCTCTCCGAGGCCGCCGATGGGTGTCCATTTCAGTGCTTGCGTAGCCATAGGGTTTTTCTGTTGTTTACTCCGAATCGAATGAAAATCGCCGTCGTGGGGAGGGAGCCCGTTCGGGAGCCCAACGTTGAGCAGACGCTGACGGAAGATGCCGAAACTGGGCGTTCATCCGGGTGCAACACCCGAATGCGCCGCACGCGCGGGAACCAATACCAACGACGAAGCGATTCAAAAAACTAATCTTGAGGCGAGATTCTACCATCCGCGCCACGCACGCCGCGAATTCTGAGAATTGTGAATCGGCGAAAGACAATCCCCGCGCGAAGCGCGGGGATTGTCTTTCGCCGGATGGCGCAACGATAGCGTCTAGCGCCTGGGGCGAACGAGCAGGAGCAGGGCGCCTGCCATGGCGCTCGCGAAGCCAAAACCGAATAGCAGAGGGCCCGTCGAACCGTCGGGCAGGGGTTGGCCGCACATGGCGTACCACAGGATCTCGGGCGCGCGACTGAGCATGCGCATGTCCTGGGCATACAGCGCGCCGAACAGGGTGAAGGTCAGGCCAAAACTGAGCGCCGTCCAGCCGACGAGACTTCTCACCATGCCACGTTGCGGACCGGGACTTGGGGTCGGTGTGTTCATGACTGCTGGTTTTCCCGAATTGATGTCCCCCGGCGAAGCCGGGGGACATCAATTCGGGAAACGGTTTTGGGAGCGCTTCCGGGTTCGGCCGCGAATCTGACGCGCTCCTACTTCTGGTTCAGATCCTTTTCCATGTAGGCGATGAGATCAGCCAACTGCTGGGTCGTCAAGGATTGGGCAAAACTCGCCGGCATCAACCCCTGGGCGAAGCCGTTCACGACGAACTTGTTGGGGGTGAGGATGCTCTCGAACACGTAGTCTTTCGCGGCCACTCCGGGTTCGCGCGTCGCCGCCGTGTTCCAGATGCCGTACAAGCTTGGCCCGACCAGGGTTTGGTCCTTGGCGATGGCGTGACAGCTCGAGCAGGCATTTGTGGCGAACAAGGTCTTGCCGCGCGCCGCATTTCCGGCGGGCAACCCCGCCGCGGTCTTGGGCAGCACCCCGGGCTCGCTGTCGACGACCGGCGCCGGCGTTGGCACGGGGGCCGCATAAGGCTCGGGCTGATACAGGCGCAGGATCGCGGAAAGGCCCACGTGTCGCCCGGCGGGTGCGAAGGCCAGTGGCGCGGCCACGAGCACGACGGTGAGCACGGCAAAGGCCTTGGCGATGAACTGATCAACGGGATACGGCGCTGGTCCGTCGGGCGGCGGCCGGATCGATGTCAGCGCAGGCGCGGCGTTCGCCGTGATTCTTTTGAGGGTCAGGGCATCGTAGTCGCCAAGGACATCTGTCTTGGGGATGTTCCGATTGAAGAATCGGGTCATCCACAGCACAAACAGGCTGCCCAGGTATCCCATGCCCACCACAGTGCTGATGAGCAGCGCCGTGACGATGACGATGGCGACGAACAGGATGAGCGGTGAATCGGTCATTATCTAGTCCAAACAGTGTCTTTTCGGTGGCGATATCCCCCGGCGGAGCCGGGGGATATCGCCACCGAAAAGTGCTGCAAGTAGCGCTACTTCAACGGCACGCCAGTCGGCAGGAACCGCAGGATTTGGAAGCCCTCGGTTGCGCTGATGGCTTCGGCCAAAACGGGGGCCCAGGCCACGATGGTCAGGACGGCCAGGATGCCCACCCAAAGTCCCCAGCGTTCGAGCACCATTGGCGACCGTGGATCGCCCGTGGTTTGGATTTCCGGCACATCGGCCAACGGCTTCGGGCTGCCGACCAGGGTCAGGACCAGGTTGGTGAACAGCAGGATGACACTGATGAGCAGAATGACGCCGCTGATCGCCGCGCCGTTGAGCCAGTATTTCATGGCTTCATCCAGGAATGGCGAGATGCCCGTCAGGGACCGTCGCGGCACACCCGCCAGGCC
>JAGOCU010000169.1 GCA_017998555.1 Thermoflexales bacterium | reverse complement strand
TTCATGTCCTCGACCTTGTCATACATCCAGTTCAGGTTCGTCACCGCCAGCGGCGTCTGATTGCCCAGCTCGGCAACGATGCGGGCGACATACTCGATCTTGCGCTTGGCCGTCGGCTTATAGCGGTATTTGCGCTTCCAATTCGAGCGCGGCATCAGCCAGACCTGGAAGGTCTCGGCGAAGTCCTCATCCGGGTGCTTCTGGGCGTAGTAATCGCCGCTCGGATTGACGTAGCTCTTGCTCCACGGATTGAAATCGTAGGTGTCGCCATCGGGATAGGTGTTGAAGAAATTGCCTTCGACCTCGAACAACTCGCGGAACTCGGGCTGGCGATACAGCTTGTAGGCATAGCAGAAGGCATGCCCGGCCTCGTGACGGAGCAGGTTGTAGACGTCCGGCTCGGTGTAGTACCAGCCGCGCAACTCGCGGTTCACGTCCTTGAGCAGCTGATTGCAGTCATAGAATCCCAGCGCGACAATGGGCGAGCCGGCTATGCAACCGTATCCGTTGGACAGATAGAAGACCGGCTCCAGTTTGGCGATGCCGTGAGAGCGCAGTTCGGCCATCACCGTTGGAATGGCCTGCTCGAAGATGGTTCCCTTGATCTTCAGCCCCAGCCGGTTGACGGGGGTGTGGAGGATCTCGGTCTTGAGCGTTTCCGTCTGATGGAGCAATGCACGACTCTTGCGCATGGGTCTAGGCCGGGCGCTCGGCGGCGATGCGGGTCAATTCGCGCAGGGTGAGATCCCGCCGTTCGTCGCGCAGCAGCGGCAGGCGCGCCCGGGCGCGGCGGGTCTCATTCAGATCGAGCTCGGCGTAGACCAGGGTCTCCTCGAAGTCCGGCGCGCGGGCGACAACATCGCCATCGGCGTCAAAGACCATGCTCCCGCCCCAGAAGTTGTTGCCGTCTTCGTAACCCACCCGATTGACAAAGACGACCGGTGTGGTCAGCAGGCTGGCGTAGGCGCAGGCGGTGTTTTCGACCACCCGCGCGGCGCTCAGGCGGCCTGGCTCGCCAAGCCCGCGCCCGGGCGAGGCGTTTGTCCACAGCAAGAGATCGGCGCCATCCTGCCAGAGCAGATACGGGACGGACATGTGCCAGCCGTCCTCGCAGATCATGATCCCGGATCGGGCGGCGGGCGCGTCAAAGGCGCGCGCAGAGGAGCCGGCCCCGACAAACCGGCCGTCATCAAACATCCCATACGTGACCGGATACAACTTGCGATGAACATGCAACACGGCTCCGCGGGACAAGTAGGCCGAGGCATAGTAGAGGCGCTGGCGTGAATCGCGTTCGATGAAACCAAAGACCACATCGATGTCGGCTGACGCGGCCAGCATGCGGTCGAAGACGGGATCCCCCGCCCTGGCCTCGATCGCCACATCATGGACCAGGTCCATCAGGTAGTAACCGGTCAGGGACAACTCCGGAAAGACGATGAGCTGCGCGCCTTCCCCGCGCGCCTTGTCGATCCACGCGAGGTGTTTCGCGAGATTGGCGGAAACATCCCCCAGTTTGGGGGAGATCTGACCGAGGGCGAGTTTGAGAATGCGGATCACGACGGTGGTCTGTTGGCATTTGGTTGCCGGCGCGCAAACGCCAGGGCAACAGAAAGAATAAGTATACCGTCCAACGCCATTTGAGCGCGGAGGCCAAACCACGCCGGGGCCGGATCTGAGCGCATCAACTGGATCACGAGGTCACCCAGGGCAAACCAGAGCGTCGCGGCAGGAATGATGTCGCGTTTTGCGAGACGATCGCGCATCAACGCCAGAATCAGCAACCCACCCCCCAGCCAGGCTGCCAGAAAGAGCTGTGTGGGGATACGCGGATTGGAGAGGCCATAGGCGTCAGGCCCGTCGACCCGAAGAAGCCAGAGCAGACCGTCACCAAAGCCGACCTCGCGCCCATAGGCGCAGGCCGCCTGGGCGCAACCGAACGAGACGCCGATCGCCGCCAGCAGCCCCGCCGCGGCCAGAAGGTGGGCGGGCACACGCCGGCCGCTCAGCCGCCACCCGAGCCAGCCTCCAACCCAGGCCGTGTGGGCGGAGTAGCCGGCCGCAGCGTCACCCAGCCAGACCGCGGGCCGCTCGCCAAAGTACGCGCTATTCAGCCCGATGTAGCCCAGCCGGCCCAGAAGCAGGGCCCCCGCCGCCACAGCCAGCAGCCCCCACAATCGCCACGCGCGCGCCGGCCAGTCCCGCGCGCCCACGAGGCAAACAGCGGATCCAGCCACCACAAACGGAAGCAGCCAGGCGGAGAAGGACATGCGAAAAACAACAAAGGAGCGACTACGTCGCCCCTTGTCTGCTCAAGTCGGGGTGCCCGGATTTGAACCGGGGACCCCTTGCACCCCATGCAAGTGCGCTACCAGGCTGCGCCACACCCCGACATCATCCAACTTAGCCCGCTGATTATAGCGCAGGCTATAATCCATTTGTCATGGATAACACGATTCATTTCTACGGCGCCATGTGGTGCGGCGACACACGACGCGCGCGAAACTGGTTCGACAAGCACCAGATTCAATACGAGTGGGTCGATGTTGACAAGGACGAAGAGGCCGCCGAACTCGTCAAGTCGCTCAACAAAGGCTTTCGCAGCATCCCGACCATCGTCTTCGGAGACGGTTCACGCCTCGCCGAGCCATCCACGGCGCGGCTCGAGGAGCACGCGCGCAAGCTGGGGCTGATCATCGAAACGGCAGCGGCGCCCACCTCCGTCATCCAGCCGCCGCCCTCGCCGCCCGAATCGTCGGCCACAACCTAGGCGCACCCCACAACCTCGCACATGTCCAACTGGCGCGACAGACTGACCCGGGCGACGTCATCCAGTCAGCCGGGTTGTCTGGTTGCGGCGGGCGTCGTCGCCGTTGGGATCGTGGCCGCTGCGCTCATCGTCAGCAGCGCGCTCTTCAATGTGGGCAGCGCCATCGACAGCGCCAATCCCGGGAAAATCGCCGGCACCGCCTTTGCGCCCGCCACGGCCACGGTCCTGGTTCGACCGCCGGCCATCATTCAAGTCCGCGCATTGTCGGATCTGACAACCGCCTCCACCACGCTTTCGACCATCGCCGAAGCGCAACAGGCGCGAATTGGAAACATCCTCTACGAGCGCCTGGTTCTTCTGGCGTGCGGGCGGGTCAAGGCCGGGATCGATCTGTCGAAATTGCGCGACCAGGATGTGCGCGTCAGCTCGGATGGGCGCAAAGTGACGATCGCGCTGCCGAAAGCCGAACTGCTGGACACCTATCTCATCGATGACAGCACCCAGCCGTGCTACACCCGGGTCTACGACCGGACCAACCTCATCCTGCTGCCCAGTTCCAAAGACCTCGAAGGCCAGGCGCGCGAGCAGGCCCTCAAGGCCATGCGCGAGACGGCCCTCCAGGCTGGGGTGCTGAATGACGCCGACCGCAACGCAAAAGGCGTGATTGAGCGGGTGCTCAAGGCAGCCGGCTACGAGACGGTCGAGTTCGTCGAGCGCTAAACACTCCTTACCTCAATCCGTTCCTGAGGCGATATCCCCCGCGCCGGCGTACGCCGGCGCGGGGGATATCGCCTCAGGAATGGATACGCCTACAGGTAGTAGGTCATCTGCTGCAAATGCAGGACCGGGTCGATGTATTGCACCCGCACCCGCCCGGGGACGGCAAGGTGAATCGGAGCGTAATTCAGGATCGCGGTCACGCCCGCGGCGACGACCAGATCGGCGACGGCCTGCGCGTGTTCGGCCGGGACCGCCAGCATGGCATGCCGAATCCCGAGACGCCGGGCAATGTCGGGCAGCTCCGAAATCGCAAGGACGGCGTGGCCTCCTAGCGTCAGACCGATCTTCGCCGGGTCGGCGTCGAAGATGGCGACGACTCGAAATCCGCGCTCAGAAAAACCGGTATAGCTGGCGATGGCGCTGCCGATATGACCGGCCCCGATCACCAGAAGCGGCCACTCGTGGTCCAGGTTGAGGATGGCCCGCAACTGGGCCTGCAGCGAGGCGATGTGATATCCCGTGCCCTGTTTGCCAAAACCGCCAAAATGGGAGAGATCCTTGCGGAGTTGGGCGGGGCTGATGCCAAGCCAATCCGCCAGCGCGTGCGAGGACGTCACCTCCTGGCCATTCGCCCGCATCGCATCCAGCGCGCGCAGGTAGACCGGCAGGCGGCCCACCACGATGTCCGGGACAGATTTGGTCCGTGCGTTTGACATGGTGTAGATCTAGAGTGGCGCAGCCGCGCCGTTGAGCCGCTCGCGACAGCGCGCGGCAAGGGCCCGGGCGCGCCCGGGCGCATCGCCCACATAGTCTGCTGCATCCAAATGGCGGGCGATCTCCGCCCGAGACAAAAAGCGCTGCAGCGCCGGGTCATCGGGCAGGTCCGCCATGAGCGGGTTTGGCTTGCCCTCGGCGATGGCCGCCCAGGCCAACAGGCTGTGCTCGCGCAGGCGCTCGTGCATGACCTGTCGATCCGCGCCGGCGGCGACCAGGGCCATGAGCAGCGGCTCGGTCGCGGCAAAGGGGCCATAGGTCGCCATCGTTCGCGCAATATGGGCCTCGCTCACCCGCAAGCCCGCGACGATGCCGGATGCCACGGAACAGATCTCGTCGGCGGCCAGAAAAGCTTCGGCGATGGCGACCCGCCGATTGGCTGAGTCGTCGAGGGTGCGCTCGAGCAACGAATGCGCGGCGTTGTCCCACATGACTCGCGGGAGGGCCGCGACATATCGGGCCAGGGAGTCGATCTTTTCGGCGTTGATGGGGTTGCGCTTGAAGGGCATGGCCGACGAGCCCACCTGGCGCGGGCCGAAGGGCTCCGCCAGTTCACCGATCGGCGGCGATTGCAGCAGGCGCAGATCGAAGGCGAATTTGTAGAGCGATTGGGCCAGGCCGGCCAGGGCGTTGACGATCAACCAATCCTGTTTGCGGGGATAGGTCTGGGTGGCGACTGGAAATGCGGCGAGACCGATCGCGGCCATCACCCGTCGCTCGATGTCGTCACCCGGCGCGCCTGGCGCCGCAATGGCGAGCAAAGCGCGATACGAGGCGCTGGTGCCGACGGCGCCCTTGAAGCCTTTGCCCCGCACGCCCGCGCGGCAGAATTCCAGGGCATCGAGGTCCATCAGCAGATCCTGCAACGTCTGGGCCAGGCGATACCCCAGGGTGGTCGGCTCAGCCGGCTGCAGGTGGGTGAAGGCCATGACCGGCAGATCAGCATAACGCTCGACCTGATCGGCCAGGGCCGTGAGCAGCCCGCGCAATCCCGCCAGGATGAGATCGAGCGCCTCGCGCAGGCGCAATGCGTCGGCGTTGTCTTCGATGTCCATCGAGGTGGCGCCGAGGTGGATGATGCCGCCGCCGATCGGGCATTGTTCGGCAAAGGCCCGCACCTCGGCCATCAGATCGTGGCGTATCTCGTGCTCGATCTCGAGCGCCCGGGCAATGCTGGCATCGTCGACCTCCCCCGCGTGCGCGCCCACATCGGCGGCCTGCTCGGGGCTGACGAGACCGAGATCGGCCTGCGCGGCGGCAAGGGCCGCCCACAGCCGCCGCCAGAGCAGACGTTTGTGGCGTTCACTCCAGACTCGGCGCATGCCATCACTGCCGTAGCGGGTGGAAAAGGGGGATTCGAAGCGGTCGTGGGACACGTAGCGCATTATGCATG
>JAGOCU010000168.1:3810-5693 GCA_017998555.1 Thermoflexales bacterium | reverse complement strand
CCGGCGCTCCGGACACCGAGCGCGAACCCGCGGTGGATCGGCGCAGGATCGCGCCGGCCATGCCCGATCGGCTCGTCATCCCGGCCATTCGCCTGGACGTGCCGGTCACCGAATCCGTGTGGGTGGCTCTGCCGGAGCTGAACGCCGGGTATTTCGATGCGCCCCCGCTCCGGGCCGCGGGCTGGCAGCCGTCAAGCGCAAGAATCGGCGAGCCCGGCAATCTGGTCATGAGCGGACACAACAATATCCTCGGCCGGGTTTTCGAAAACCTGAAGGACCTCAAGGCTGGCGACCTGATTTATGTGCGGGCGGGACGCCGGGAGATCACCTACCGCATCACGGAGCGCAAGCTGCTGATCGAAAAGGATCAATCGATTGAGGTGCGCACCCAGAATGCCCAATACATCGTGCCCGGCGGCGACGATCGCCTGACCCTGGTCACCTGCTGGCCGCCCGACAACAACACCCACCGCATCATCATCATCGCCCGGCCGGTGGCCGAAACCCTCAATGCGCAACGCTAACCTGATACTCACGGCGCCGCTGCCGCTGACCCTCCGGCGCAACCAC
Source organism: Thermoflexales bacterium (assembly GCA_017998555.1). Taxonomy (GTDB): domain Bacteria; phylum Chloroflexota; class Anaerolineae; order J036; family Brachytrichaceae; genus Brachythrix. The sequence continues at coordinate 5,123 of JAGOCU010000168.1, read as the reverse complement.
GGACTCGAGCACGCCACCCTGCACGTGCTCGGCGAGCGCATCCGCCCGCTCCGGGCGGCCGGCCATGCCGAACCCCGCGGATTCCGGGTGGTCGGGAATCTGAGCGCCGATGTCATCCGCTCGGCGGCCGAAGAGGCCATTCGGCGGATGCAGGCCGGCGAAACCTGGTGGGCGGTGCACCCCGGTTGCGGCACAAACGTGGTCACCAGCAGCCTGCTGACCAGCGCCTTCGCCTACCTGGGCACACTCCTGGCGGGCCGCAGGGCGGGCTGGCAGGAAAAACTGTCCAACGCAATCAGCCTGGGCACGCTGGGGGCCCTGATCGCGCACCCGCTCGGACCGTGGCTGCAGGCGCGGGTGATGACCTCGGCCGATATGCGCGGAGCGCGGGTGCGGGCGGTGCGGCGCGAATATCCGTTTTTCCTGGCCGGACCGTTTGCGCGGACGGTCGTCCACTTTGTTGAGACGGCCTACGAAGGATGATGCCCAATGCGAAAGCGACTATTGGGCGCGCTTGCGGCGATCGTCGTTGCGATCGCGGCGTTTGGCATTCGCCTGTATGCCATTGACCGGCTGCCGGTCGACTACGACGAGGACGACTATCTCCGGGCTGCCCAGTTGATGGCGGACGGGTTGCGGGCTGGCGATCTCGGCATTCTGCTCCGTTCGAACTACCGGCCCGAGCATCCGCCCCTGCAGAAGATCGCTTTTGCCCTGGCCGTGCTGCCGCTCGGGCCCCACCCCGAGATCCCCGAAGCCGAAACGTCCGCGCCGCCCAATCAAGACCTGCCCGGGGACATGGTCGGCGCGGCGCGAATCGCCGCGGCGCTCTTCGCGGCCGCCCAAACCGGCGCACTGGCGATCGCCAATCCCCTCGCCGCCGTCGCCGTCGCCGTCAACAGCTATCACGTCAAATACACCAGCCAGGTGATGCTGGAGTCGTTGCCCTCGCTGACCAGCGTGTTGTGCGTGCTCGCGTATCTCGCCTGGACACGGGGGGGAAAGCGGCGCGGGCTGTGGTTGGGTCTCTCGGCAGCCGCGCTTGGGATGACGGCCGCTTCGAAGTACCTGTACTGCATTGCCGGCCTGGCCGTCCTCGCCGACGCGCTCGCGCGCGCGATCGGGCAGGCCCGCGGCCAGCCCTGGCGCGACGCGCTGCGCGGGATGGCGCGCGCCCTGAGCCCCTTGCTCGGCTGGGGAGCGCTGGCGTCCCTCGTGTTCATTGCGGCCGATCCGTATCTGTGGCCCGACCCGGCCGGCCGGCTGGCCGATTCCATCCTCTACCACGGCGCCTATTCGAGCGGCGCCGAGGT
>JAGOCU010000168.1:0-3710 GCA_017998555.1 Thermoflexales bacterium | reverse complement strand
AACGGGCTGGCCGGGCTGGAACCGCCCTCAGGCTTCTCGCTGTATCGGCTCGGCGAGCCCGGCGAGTGGCGCACAACGGTGGTGCACTACACGGGACTCCGTTTGATCGGCGACGTTTTTGCCGGCGTGTTCTCGGCCCAGACCTGGTTCAGCATCATGTGGGCGGCGCTGTCGGTGACGCTGTCGGCCACCCTCGGCACGGGGGTGGCGCTGATCCTGAACCGGCGCGGCCTCCGTTTCGCGGGTGTATGGCGGGCGTTGTTCGTGATCCCCTGGGCGATCCCGGAGTTTCTGGGCGCGGTGGCCTGGGCCCAATTGATGGACCCCGACGGCGGCTGGCTGTCCCTGGCCCTGGGCGCCCCGCTTCCAGCCCTGGACGGCGCGCTGGGGACCCTGCTGGCGCAGACCCTGGCCGGGGTATGGATGGGCTTCCCGATCGTGATGCTGACGGCCACCGCGGCGCTGAAGCTCATCCCGAACGAAGTGTATGACGGGGCGGCCATGGACGGCGCAACCGGCGCGGGACTGTTGAGGCATATCACCCTGCCGCTGGTGTTTCCGCTGCTCGTGCCGGCCCTGATCGTGCGGGCGGTCTTTGCCTTCAATCAGTTCTATCTGTTCATGCCGTTCCAGGGCGGGAGCACCCTGGCCGCGCTGGCCTATCAGTTGGTCCAGCCCCGGCTCGGCCCCGGCTTCGGGCGCGCGGGCGGGTTGTATGCGGTCTCGGCCGCGGTCGACCTTTTCATCGTCGCGGCGCTGCTGATCGGGGTGCTGGCCCTATCGCGGCGCACCCGCGCCGCGGAGGGAGTGACCTATGCGTAGGATGACGCGCAGGGAGCACCTCCTGCGCCAGGCGCTTCTGCTCCTGGTGGGGCTGTTCGTGGTCGTGCCCATCTGGGGCATCGCCTACATGGCCTTTGACAGCTCGTTCTTTGGCCGGCCCTCGGAGTTTCGGGTGCTGCCGGGCGAATTCTCGCTGGATCTGTTCGGGCGGGTGCTCGAGCGCGCGGCCCAGAGCCTGCCGTTCGCTGATCTGCTTCGAAACAGCCTGAACGTGGCCGTTGGCGCCACGGCGTTTTCCGTTGCGCTGGGGGCGAGCATGGCCTATGCCTTCGCCCGGATGCGTTTCCCGGGCCGGCGGGTCGGCCTGTTCGCGCTGCTGGCCGGCTCACTGATGCCGCCGATCGCGCTGGTCATCCCGCTGTATCTGCTTCTGGCCTCCCTGGGCATTCGCACGACCCAACTCGGGCTGATGATCGTCTACGCCGCGATCGCGATGCCATTTTGCGTGTGGAACATGCGGGTGGCCTTTCAGTCCGTGCCGCGCGAACTGGAGGAGGCGGCCTTCATCGACGGGGCGTCGTTCGGCATCGCCTTTGCCAGGGTGACCCTGCCCCTCGCCCTGCCGGCGATCGGGCTGGCGGCTTTTGTCGCGTTTCTGGGGGCGTACTCCGAATTCGCGCTCGGCTGGATGTTTGTCGATCGCGCGGATAATGTGACCCTGGCGATGGGGCTGTGGAACGCGATCAGCCTGGCCGGCAACGACTGGAACTTCATGGCGGCCTATGCCCTGATGATGAGCGTCCCGGTGGTCGTCGTCTTCGTCCTGTTGCAACGCTATCTCGTCAACGGCCTGCTGGCCGGCAAAGTGGAGCTGTAGATACCCATGAATAACACGCCTGTCTGGTCCGCCGAAGACATCGCCGGCTTTGTCGCGCAGTCCATGGACACCCTGGCCCTGGCGGGCCAGCGGGTCCTGGTCATCGTCCCCGACTCCACCCGCACGATGCCCCTGCCCGCGTATTTCCGGGCGTTATGCGCAACGTTGTTGCCCCGGGTGCGCCAGCTCGACTTCCTGATCGCCCTCGGCACGCACCCGCCGATGAGCGAGGCCGCCATTCTGGCGATGTTCGGGCTGTCCGCCGAGGAGCGCGCAGGCGCGTATCGCGACGTCAGGATCTTCAACCATGCCTGGAAGGACCCCGCGGCGCTGGTCACCCTGGGCGAGATCCCGGCCGATGACATTGCCGCCCTGAGCAACGGGCTGTTCCGACAGGGTGTGCCGGTGCGGCTGAACAAACTGGTGTTGGATTACGACCATCTTCTGATCTGCGGGCCGGTCTTCCCGCACGAAGTGGCGGGTTTCTCGGGCGGCAACAAGTACTTCTTCCCCGGCATCGCCGGCGCCGACATCATCGACTTCACCCACTGGCTGGGGGCGCTGATCACGTCCTACGACATCATCGGCACAAAAAACACCCCGGTGCGGGCCGTCATCGACCGGGCGGCGGCGATGATACCGACCCCGCGGCATGCGTTGTGCAGCGTGGTCACCCATGACGGTCTGATCGGCGCTTTCTTTGGAAGCCCTGAATCGGCTTTCGCCCAGGCGGCCGACGTCTCGGCCCAGACCCACGTGAAATACATGCCGCGCCCGTACAAGACGGTCCTGGCCGTCCTTCCCACGATGTATGACGAAATGTGGCTGGGCGGGAAAGGAATGTACAAGACCGAACCCGTCTGCGCCGACGACGGCGAGGTCATCATTTACGCTCCGCACCTCCATGAAATCAGCGTCACCCATGGGGCGCTGATTCGGCAAGTGGGCTACCACGTACGGGACTACTTTGTGAAACAGTGGGACAAGTTCAAGCATGTTCCGTGGGGGGTGCTGGCCCACTCCACCCATGTCCGCGGCATTGGCAGCTACGACGCCGAGACTGGGATCGAGCGACCGCGGGTGAAGGTCACCCTGGCCACGGGGATTCCCGAGGCCGAATGCCGGGCGATCAACCTGGGCTATCGCGATCCAGCCAGCATCGACCCCGACGCGTGGATCGCCCGGGCGGATCCGGACGTGCTCGTGGTTCCCCGCGCGGGCGAATACCTGTATCGGCTGGCGCGACCCTAGAAGCGATTCCAGATATCCTCGGCGAGATCAGCCTCCCCGCGCTTCGCGTGGGGAGGCTGATCTCGCCAGCGCATGTCTTTAGCAAATCTTCAAGATTGGCCTGCCCTGGGCTCAGCCTGCCTGGATATAACTGACGACGGAGCTTGCCACCCGAGGGGATAACCCCTCCGGTCAGTGCTTTTTGCCGAAGGTGGTATCCGCCTGCCCGACGTACGCCGGGCAGGCGGATACCACCTTCGGCATGGATCATGCGCAAGGCGACAAGGAAAATCATGCTCAACACCTTTCGAAAGCTTGGGGCCGCGTTGGCCGTACTCGCCGTCATGGCCGCCGGCTGCTCGGCCGGGGGCGCGAGCACAGCGCCGGCCCTGACCACGGCTGCCCCCACGCCAATCGCGCCGACAGCAACAACCGTGCGGGCGGCGACAGCAGCGCCCACGGCAACCGCCGCGCCTGTGGCAACTCCAACGATGGCCATGACAGCCGCCCCCGCGCCGACGCAGGCACCCGCTGCAACAGCCTGCAAGGTAACGCTCACCCCAGCCCAGACTGAGGGGCCGTATTACCTCGCGGGCGCGCCGATGAAGGCCAGCCTGGTCGAGGCCGGGATGGCCGGCACGCGGGTGCTGTTGACCGGTCGGGTCATCACCTCCCAGTGCGCGCCAGTCGCGGGCGCCATCGTCGACGTGTGGCAGGCCGACGACGCCGGCGCCTACGACTTGAAAGGCTATCGATTGCGCGGCAAGGTGACCGCCGATGCCCAGGGCAACTACGCCATCGAGACCATTCTGCCCGGGCT
>JAGOCU010000167.1 GCA_017998555.1 Thermoflexales bacterium | reverse complement strand
AACGTTATCAACGTTATCAACGCAATCGACTCAGGCGGCGAGAAAACCCCCATCCACCGGAATGGCCGCGCCGTGCACATAGCTGGCGATGTCCGACGCCAGCATCAGGGCCATCAGCGCGATCTCATCCGGCCGGCCAAGGCGGCCGGCGGGAAGGCGCGCGGCAAAATCCGCGCCGGTTTTGAGCAAGCCGAAATTGAAGCGGAATACCTGGCGGGCGACGGCCCGGGTCCCTTCGGTGTTGATACCGCCGGGCAGGAGGGCGTTGATCCGAAAGCCGTCTTTGGCATGTTCTTTGGCCAGCGCGCGAGTGAGGGCGACGACGCCGGCCTTGCTCACGCTGTAATGCGCCAGATCATGCTTGAACGGCATAACGGCCTCAATCGATCCAGTATTGATGATAATGCCGCCCTTCTTGCGCCGCCGCCCGATCATCTCCTGGCACATCCAGTACACGGACGATAAATTGGTGTCCATGACCCGATGAAAGAACTTTTCGGTAACGTCCAGAAAGCGCTTCATCGGATAGATGCCCGCAATGTTGACCAGGATGTCCGGCTCGTTGCCGGCCAGGCTGTCCCACAGCGCCGCAATCGCGTCCTTGCTCGACAGGTTGACGACATGCGCGCGCGCGCCGCCCGCGCAGCCGTCAAACTCACGCTGGGCGGCGGCCAGGCGATCCACGTCCACATCGACCAGCTCGAGCGCCGCGCCGGCCTCGGCGAATCGGCTGGCGATCGCTTTGCCGATTCCCGACGCCGCGCCCGTAATCAGCGCGCGCTTGCCCTCCAGTGACAGCACCTGCGACAGAGCAATCAAATGAGCCATAACTGTCATTGTAGAATGCTTTATTCACGCAACGGCTCTTCTCCGCGACGAGGTTCGGAGCTGATTGACGCACACGCACTCAGGAGATATGTATGAGCAAATCGTTGCGCGTTCTGATCGCCGATGACGAAAGCATCATCCGGATGGGCCTGCGGGCCATCCTGACTGAACTCGGGCATACCGTGTATAGCGCCGCGGATGGGGTCGAGGCCGCCAGCCTCGCCCAACGCGAGGAACCGGACATCGCCTTGCTTGATGTGCGCATGCCTTTTCGGGATGGGCTTGACGCGGCTGCCGAGATTGTCAAGCAGCGACCCATTCCGATCATCATTCTGACCGCCTACAACGAGAACGCGCTGCTGGATCGGGCGGCAGCCATCCCGGTGCAGGGTTACCTGGTCAAGCCCGTCAAGCGCGACGACCTTGTCGCCGCCATGCGGGTGGCGCTGGCAACCTTCCAGGATCGCCGGGTGCTGCAGGAGAAGGTCGTCGAGCTCGAGGAAAAACTGACTTCGCGCAAACTGATTGATCGGGCCAAGGGCATCCTGATGAAGACCGGCCTGAGCGAAGAAGAGGCCTATCACGAGATTCAGATGCGCGCGCGCGCGCGGCGGACGACGATGAGCCGTATCTCGCAGGATCTGATCGAGAAGAAACCGTGACGATTTGGAGACTTCGCGGGTCTGGAAAGACCCGCGAGGTCTCGTGCACCTGCCGCCGCGCTTACGTCTCCAGCGCGCCAAGCACCCCCAGAAAATCGGCGGGCAGCGGCGCGTGCGCGCGAAACTCGGCGCCCGTTGACGGCAGGGCAAATCGCAGTTCGCTCGCGTGCAAAAGTTGACGGGGCGCGAGCTTCTTGCTGAGCGGATCACGCCGGGTTGCGCCATAGGTCTCATCCCCGACGATCGGGTATCCCAGCGAAGCGAGATGCACCCTTAACTGGTGCGTGCGCCCGGTGCGCGGCCGGGCCCGCACCAGCGCGTAAGCCATCGGCATGGGTTTGGCTTTGCGTTCCGCGCCCGTCGTCGATACCCGGCCCAGTGTCCCCAGGACCGCCTCGGCAACGCCGTCCGCATCAGCCACCTTCCATCGTTGCGTGACGGTGTACTCGGTTTGGGCAGACCGTCCCGAAGCGACGACGGCCATGCGCTGACGATGCCCGGGGTCACGCCCGATCGGCTTGTCGATCAGCCCGGCGGGTGGCATGACGTCACCGACGCACAATGCGAGGTAGGTCTTCTCGATGGTGCGCGTCTGGAACTGCGCCTGCAGGGCCTGCAATGCGGCATCGTTCCGGGCGATGAGCAGGACCCCGCTGGTCTCTTTGTCCAGCCGATGGACGATGCCGGGTCGTTGCGGATCATCGCCGGCATCGGCAGCTTCGGGAGCGTAGCTGAGGATCGCGTTCGCGACGGTTCCCCCGCGCACGCCCGCGCCCGGGTGCACGACCATCCCGGCCGGTTTGTTGATGACCAGAACGTCGGCGTCCTCATACAGCACGTCAAGGCCGATCGCTTCCGGTCTGAGCGCATCGTCGACTGGGTCGGGCACATCGACCTCGATCCAGTCGCCGGGCCGGACAAGGTCTCCCGCCTCGCGGGACAGGCCGTTCACCCGAATGCTTCCGCCGGCGATGAGTTTCTGGGCTGCGCTGCGGGTCAAATCCGCGCAGACAGCCGCCACGATCTTGTCCAGGCGGTCAGCCCGGGGCGCCTGCAGGCGGCGGACGGCCACAGCGGCTCAGTCGTCCTTCTTGTTCAGGCCGAGCACGGCTTCGAGCACGACATTGATGATGCCCATAATGATGCCGCCCACAATGGCCGTTCCCCAGCCCTCGACGATCAATCGGCCGCCGGACAGGCTGGCGGTCAGCATCAGCATGGCGCCGTTGATGACCAGCACGAACAGCCCGATTGTCAGGATGACCAGCGGGCAGGTTAGCAGTTCAACGATGGGTTTGATCAGCGCGTTGACGATGCCGAAGATCAGGGCCAGCAGAAGCAGGGTTCCGACGTCGCCGTTCACCTTGATGCCGGGCAGCAGTTGGGCGGTCAGAAAAAGGGCGACGGCATTGACGCCGAGTCGGAGCAGCAGTTTCATCACGAATTCTCCTTTGGCGCGGTCGCGGTGAGAGCTTCCCGTGACGCGCGCAGCGCATCGGCGACTTCGCCGATATCCTTGAAGATGAAATCCGGTCGTATCGGACCTGTCTCCGCCTCGTCTCGTCCACTTACACCGGTCAACACCAGGATCGTCGGCAGGCCGGCATTCCGACCGGCCAGGATATCGGTATCCAGACGATCTCCCAAAACCGCCGTGTTTGACGCGTCGCCGCCCATTCTGGCCAGGGCCTGCACCATCATTTCGGGTTGGGGCTTGCCGATGATGATCGGCTTGACGCCGGTCGACACTTCCAGCGCGGCGAGGGTCGCCCCGTTTCCGGGCACGATCCCCCGTTCGCTCGGAAAGGTGACGTCCGGATTGGTGCCGACAAAGGTCGCGCCGGCGCGAATCGCCAGGCAGGCTTCCACAAGTTTCCCGTAGTTCATCTCACGGTCAATCCCTACGACGACATGGGTGGCTTGTTGCGCATCTTCGGGCTGCAGCACCTTGAGGCCGGCCCGGGTCAACTCTGAATTGAGCCCCTGTTCTCCGATGGTGAAGATGCGCGCATTCGGCGCATTGGCCGCCAGCCAGGCGGCTGTGGCCTGCGGCGAGGTGAGCACCTCGTCCTCGTTGACGGCGGCGCCAAAGCGCAGCAGCCGCTGCACGTATTGATTTCCGGTCCGGCTGGCGTTGTTGGTCGCCAGGACGAACTGGACGCCCAGCTCGCGCAAGGTGTCAAAAAACTCGGGCAGGCGCGGCAGGGGCTGTTCGCCCCGCCACAACACGCCGTCCATGTCGATGATGAGATTCTGGATATTGCTGAAGCGGATCATGCGACGACGGACTATAGCAGAGGCACGCGCCATGGGCTATAATCATCCGACGTAATATTCGCCCGTCATCTGGACTGAGTCGGCATCTGACGCGACTCAGCCTTTTTGTATGGGCAGCAGGCGGATCCCAAAGTTATGAACGAAACCGAATTCCTCACTCCCGAAGGCTTCAAGAAGTTGGAAGACGAATTGGAGTTCCTGAAGACCAAGCGGCGTTCCGACGTCGCGCAACGCCTCCACGAAGCGATGGAGGAAGGGGAGACCGAGGAAAATCCGGAGTACGAGGACGCAAAGAACGAGCAGGCGTTCGTGGAAGGCCGCATCCTGACGATCGAGACGATTCTGGGCAACGCCAAATTGATCGAGATGAAAGGGCCCTCGAACGAAGTGCGATTGGGCAGCAAACTGACCATCACTGAGGTTGGCACGACTGACAAGGAACACTACACGCTGGTCGGTTCGGCCGAGGCAGACCCAAAACACGGCAAGATCAGCAACGAATCGCCGATGGGGAAGGCCTTGCTGGGACGAAAACTGCATGAGGTGGTCTCGGTGACGACGCCGAGCGGCCTGATGAAGTTCAAGATCGTCCACATCAGCAACAAGTAGCGCGCATCAGTGCCGGACTGACAACCGTCAGCCCGGAGTTGAAGGCTGGCGGTGAGGGTATATCTGCACGGCCCACCGCGGAGTGGCAAGACCACTCGGCTTGCCGCCCAGTTGGTTGACTGGCTTGGACGTGGCGTGCGCCCCGACCGGATTCTCGCGTTGTCGGCAAGCCGGCCGCAGGCCGGGCGCTTTCGTGACGCGCTTGGAGCCGCCGCTGCCACTGGGACCTTTGGTCAGCCAAGGATTGGCACCTTTTACGGTCTGGTCCAACAGCATGTGGGCCTTTTTTTCCCGCTCGTGGCGCAGACCGCCGGCTTTGCCGATCCGAGCCGGGAGCCGGCGTTTATCGACGTCGAGGCGGCCCAGTACTTTCTGAATCGAATCGTCGATCCGCGCATCACCGACTTCGACGAGCTCAGGCTCACCCGGCCGCGTCTGCTTGGGCAACTTCTGGACAATGCGCACAAGGCCGCCCTGGCTGGCTTTGGCCTGGACGAAATCGCGGCGCGTCTTGGCGCAGCCTGGTCGGGCGATCCCCGCCGGCTGCTGGCCTACCAGCGGGCGCAAGAAATCGCGCTGGAGTTCCGGCGCTTCTGTCTTGACCACGGTGCGCTGGATTTCTCGCTGCAACACGATGTGTTTGCCAGACACCTGCTGGTGGAACCCGCCTATCAGAGGTTCATCGCCGAGCAATGCCGATTTCTTCTGATCGACAACGTTGAGGAGCTTCCGCCGATCGCCCACGACTTCATCCGCATGGCGCTCGCGAGCTGTGAGGAAGCCATTGTGGTGGAGGATGACCCGGGCGGGTATCGCCTTTTCCTCGGCGCGGATCCGGGTTCAGCCCGCGGCCTGCGGACGGTCTGCGACATCGTTGAGGAAGCTCCGGCTGCGCTCGATCAGCGGCCCATGTCGGCGTTTGGGCGGGCGCTCGCGTCAGTTGTGGCGGCGCCGGCTGAAGCGCCGTTCGGGGTTCGGGCGGCCGGGTCGCGCTGGCCGCAGGTGACGCTGCTGGCGTCAAAGAGCAAGTTCTGGGTGTCAATGGTGCAGGCCACCGCCGACCAGATCCTCGCGCTGATCGGGCAGGGCGTGCCGGCCGGTGAGATTGCCGTGCTGGCGCCCTACGTGGAAGACGTGCTCCGGTTTGAACTCGAGGAGCGCCTGCGCGGCGCTGGGCTGCGCGTGCGCGCCGTGCGGCCATCGCGCCCGCTCTACGATCATCCGGTGGCGCGCGGGCTCGTGACGCTGGCCCGTCTTGGGCATCCAGAGCTGGCCGCGGCCGAGACCCGCGCTGCGGGAGTCAGTCCCCACGAAATCGCTCGCGCGCTGGCGCTGGCCATTGCCGGTCT
>JAGOCU010000166.1:1247-5752 GCA_017998555.1 Thermoflexales bacterium | reverse complement strand
GAGGATGCCACCGGCATCCTCGGCCACCAGCGACAGGCTGAGCCGGCCGGCCGCGCGCAGGGCGTCGATCAGGCGGGCTTCGGCGTCGCTGGGGAAGCACGCGGCGACCAGGGCGTGGATGGCGACAAGATCGGCGGCGGTCTCGGGGCGGATCTCAGGCATGGGCAATGGCTGCTCAATCAAACGCGTATTCGACCGCGTCCGACACCGGCGCATAGCCGATCTTCTGGTAGATGCTGTTGGACGTGGGATTGGCCAGATCGGTGTAGAGCGCGCAGTATTGATGCCCGGCATCGAGCAGCCGCTGGCTGAGGGCGGCCACCACCGCCGACGCATACCCATGCCCGCGCAGTTCGCCCGGGGTGAACACCAGGCTCACGACCGCGCCGCGCGGCAGCACGCGCGAGCGGGCCGCCATCGAAACGGGCGCCCCGCCCAGCGACCAAAGCAGCACATCGCCCGCCTCTACGCGTTTGCGGGCCATGAGTACCCAGTCCTCGTAGGGCTCGCGGATGCCCGCGTCGCGATAGAACCCCTCCATCCACGCGGCGATCAAGGTCGTGTCGCCGTGTCCGGCGAGTCGGGCTTCACCGGGCGGCCAGGCGGGCGCAACGACGCGGTCGAGGCGGTAGATGCGCCGGTGGCCCGTCAGCGTGATGCGCGCGCCCGACCTGGACTGCCAGGCCTCGCAGAATTCCTCGGCTGTCGGCGCGCGAGCGCCAACGCCCGGGACCGGCCAGCGATGGCGATACAGATCTTCGGCGATCAGCCCGAGCTCCGCCTGCGCGCCGGGTTGGGCCGCCCACACGACAACGTTGTAGGGCGGCGTCATCACCGCCGCGGCGCGCAGCGCGCCCCCGTCGGTGACGGTGGCGAAATAGGGCTGAGTCGCGACGGATTCCGGTTGACGCAGGATGCGCAGGGGCAGGCCAAGGATCAGGTTGTTGGCTGCTTCTTCGAGTTCCAGGACGGGCCGGGCAGCAGCCAGGAAGCCGGCCGCGTCGGCGTGGCGAGTGAGCATTGGCTATATTCCCAGCGTTGTGCGAATTGTGGCCGGCGAGTCGCCCATGATGGCATTGACGCCCGCCTCGGTCACCCGGAGGATGTCGGCCGGATCGTTGACCGTCCAGGTGTTCACCCCGATCCCGCGTTTGCGCAGGGCCGCGGTCTCTGCTTTTGTCACCATCGACTTCTCGGGGTGGAGGAAGGCATGCGGGATGAAGGGCGCCAGCCAGACATGGCGCAGCCAGACCGGCATGCGCGGGTGATACAGGATGCCGCCGGGGATCTGCGGGGCCAGCCCGGCCAGCTTGCGCAGCGAGAACGGGTTGAACGACGAGAACATCACCCGCTCCTCAATGGCATGACGCTGGATGACTTCGACGATGGCCTCTTCCAGCCCGTCGTTGCGGGTGCTGTAGTTGGTGACCTCGATATTCATCAGCACATCCCGGCCGACCTCCTCGAAGACCTCGTCGAGGGTTGGCACAGGCTGGCCGCCGCCCGCGTCGAGGGCGCGCAGCTCGGCCAGAGTCAGGGTATGCACGTCGCCGTGGCCGTTGGTGGTGCGGTCGACGCTGATGTCGTGCATGATGACGACCTCGCCGCTGGCGCAGCGCTTGGTGTCGAATTCGATGCCGTCGGCGCGCTGCTCGCGGGCCAGGCGGAACGAAGCCAGGGTGTTCTCGGGCGCGTGGGCGCAGGCGCCGCGATGGCCGAGCACGAGCGGGTGGGAGTGGGGGGCAAGCCAAAGGTTTGACATGGGATTGATCTCCGCGTGCGCGTTTCTGTTGTGCGTCACGCGCCAAGCCTCATTATCCCTCTGGCGCTATTTCGGGCGGTCGCTACAATCAGTCTGTGGTCGCAAACCCGATTGACATCGGAAGTCATCCTGAAAATGAGAGGCGAGATCGCAATCCCCGCGCGTCGCGCGGGGATTGCGATCTCGCCGGGTATTTTTAGGCCATCGGAGGCAAGTATGGCAAAGTCAACCGCGAAGGATGTCGGCACGAAGGAAAAACCCTGGGCGCTCAAGACGCCCCCGGGCACGTCCGAGTATCAGATGTATCGGGATGAGGCCGCCGACCCGCCCGCGCTGGTGTGCGTGGTGGGCAAGACGGAGCTGCGCTATCACCTGCGCTGCATCGAGGATCTGCACGCGATGCTGAAGAAGCATGGCGATTGGATGTTGCTGGGCAGCGCCGACGAGCAGAAGCCGGCCGCCGAAGGCACGGTCGAGGCCTGGGGCCGGTCCCCCGACAATCCGGTCAAGGGCTGGTATGGGCTGAAGAAGGGCCTGCGCGGGCGCTTTGGGATGTATCTGCCGCCGCTGCTCGAGGCCCTCGGCCTGGCCGAGCTCGAGCACAACCCCAAGAACAACCGCATGCGGGCGAAATAGCGTCGACCTGACAGGTCGGCCGGCCTGCGCCGTCGCGGCGCCAGGGAGCGATCGTATGTTCGAATTGAAAACCACCACCCGGGTGTGGTGGCAAGCCCAGGTCCTGACTCTGGACTATCTCATCGAGGGTGACATCGACCCCGAGAAGGATCGCGCCCTTTTTCGGATGGTTGGACACGACGTTCAGCCGATCCCGATGTTCAACGCCCGCTTTCAGTCAACCGGGCCCCTGAGCGCGCCGGAGCGCCCGGTCGCCCCGTGGGTGCTGGTAAACGGCGACAGCGTCGTGGCGATCATCCCGCGCGATGAGGCGGGGATCGCCAATGCCCTGCAGATGAATGGCGATGAGAACAACGCATCGCCCTGCGAGGCGTATGTCGGCCCCTATCTGATTCGGGGCATGGTGCAGAGCCCGTTTCGGGACCTGCGGTTTTTCTCGGGCCAGGTGGGCTTCGTCGTCACCGATGCCGAGATCACCTGTCTGAGCCCTGGCGCCCGGTTCTCCGGCCTCAAGGCGCCAGTTGTGATGCTGATCAGCCGCCACAAGCAGCTTCTGGCGCCGATCCACTGACTGAAGCAATGACCGATACGGCCCCCCAGGGTGTCAGCGACGCCGATATCGAATTCTTCCGCGATCTTGCCCGGACAAAGCTCGCTCCGCCCGAAAGGCCCAAAGCGGCCGGGGTGCGCCTGAGCGGTCTGGTCATGGGCGCCCTGGCCGGCCTGGCTTACGGGCTGGTATCGCAGTCGATCAACGAGTTCTTCCTCCCGGGCATCCCGCTGGCGCACTATCCATTTGGCCCGTTTGGCAACTGCGTCCTGGTGATCGTCGTGGGCGCGCTCGTCGGGATTGTGTGCGGCTGGCCGACCGGCTCGATCAACGGCGCGCTCGCCGGGGCCATGGCGATGACCGTCGCGCTCGAAGTGCGCGGGGCGATCATCAACAACCTGGGTGTCGCTGAAATTGCCCGGCTGGACTTCGCGGCTGTCACCCTCGCCGGCGCGGCGGTGGTCTTCTTCTTCGCCCTGCCGGTTGCATTGTTGTTGCGTTGGGCGATCGACAGCCAGTTTGAATCGCGGCGATCCGCCTTGTCGTGGGCGCGGGTGAAGGGCCCGCTGGCGCTGGCCGCCCTGGCCTGCGGGGTCGGCGCGCTCGCCTGCTACCCGGGCGACACCCGGCAGGCCCTGCGTGACATGCATGCCCTCATCCAGCAGGGGCTCAAGGCGGCCACGGTGTCGGCGCTGCCCGAGCCGCTGCGCAACGAAAACAAGGTGATCGACTTCCTGCTCAGCGCATCCCCGCGCTATACCCTGGAGGAGAGCGAAGATCCCGTGCTGCGGCGCGGGCTGGGCTGGCTTTCCCGGGTGAACAGCGTCATCATCGTGGCCCGTTTTGAGGGCGGATGGACCCTGGTCTGCCTGCACGAGCAGGGGAGCGCCGCCCCCGAGTGCCGCAGTTTCCGGCCAAACCAGGCCCCGCGGGTCAACGATACGCGGGCGATGGGTGATGAGCGGCGGCAACCGAAGTTCCATGCGCGGACTATGATCCAGGCATGGGCAAAGTCCTGATCATTGTCGCGCCCGAGCGTTTTCGGGACGAGGAGCTGTTTGAGACCCGGGCTGTGCTGGCCGCGGCGGGGCATGCGATCACGGTCGCGAGCACGCGCGCCGGCCGTTGTCCGGGTTCGCGCGGCGGGCATATTGACGTGGCTTTGACCCTGGATCAGGTGCGCGGCGCCGACTACGACGCGGTCGTTTTTGTCGGCGGGGGCGGATCCAAACTGCTGTTCCGCGATGCAGACGCATGGCGAATTGCGCAAGAGACGGTGCGCGCCGGATGCGTGCTGGCCGCCATATGCCTGGCGCCGGTCATTTTGGCCAATGCGGGCGTGCTGGCCGGGAAGCAGGCGACGGTTGCCGGAACCGAGGCGCGCACGCTCGAGGCTGCCGGCGCGCGCTACACGGGCCCTGGCGTGACGGTGGATGGGATGCTCGTCACCGCCAACGGCCCCAAGAGCTCGCGCTTGTTTGGCGAGCGCATCGCCGAACTGCTGGCGCAGGTTACGCCGTCAGGCACGAAGCGCCCAGGCGCATCAACCCGACCGCG
>JAGOCU010000166.1:0-1147 GCA_017998555.1 Thermoflexales bacterium | reverse complement strand
CACACCGCCACCCTGCTCGCAGACGGCCGAGTGCTGATCGCCGGCGGGTTCGAGGCGCGCAACGCGCCGCGCGCGGTCGCGGAGGTCTTTGACCCGCGCGCAAACATCTTCACCCCGGTGGGTGCCCTGGGCGTGCCGCGCAGCGGGCACACCGCCACCCTGCTGGCCGATGGACGGGTGTTGATTGCAGGCGGCACGCTCGCCGGGGACAAGGTCACGGCGTCGCTGGAGATCTTCGACCCGGCGTCAAACGTTTTTACCGCTGCGCGGGATCTGGCCATTCGGCGGCGCAAACATGCGGCCGTTATGCTGGCGGACGGGCGGGTCCTCATCGTCGGCGGCACCGATGAGCGGGACTGGGCATATCCGTATGACAGCACCGAAATCTACAATCCGGCGACGGGCGCACTCGGGCCCGGGCCCAGGCTGAATGCCTCGCGCTTCAAGTTGGCCGACGCGGTTGTCGCCCTTGGAAACGGCGACGTTCTGGTGGGCGGCGGTGCGCAACAGATCGAGATTCTTGACCCGCGGCGGATGGCTTTCGGCGCGCCGCAAAAGCTCGACGCCGATTATTTCTTCTCGACCGCCACGGTGCTGGCGGATGGCGGTGCCCTCATTGCCGGCGGCTACGACCGCAAAATCCAAGCTACCGCGTCGGCTTGGCTGTATCGCTGATGCTGCTTCCACGCTCCCAAAACAAAGACCGCCTGCGTCATGCGCTTGCGCTCGGTCCCGCCCGAGTGCGGCGTGAATGAGATCCGTTGTTGCGCCGGCGGCAATGCGCCTGGAGTATGCTCACGAAAGTCATGCGATTTCACAAATATCAGGCCCTGGGCAACGACTATCTTGTGCTCGAGACGGAGGGCGAACGCGCGCTGATCCCCAGCCTCATCCGCCGCATCTGCAACCGGCACTTCGGCGTGGGCTCGGATGGCGTTCTGCTTGAGGCGCCTCCTGGACCGGGCGCGCGCTTCGGCCTGCGCATCCTGAACCCGGATGGCTCCGAGGCCGAGAAGAGTGGCAACGGCCTGCGCATTTTCGCCCGCTTTCTGTGGGACGAGGGCCGCGTGACGGCCGAGCCTTTCATCGTCTCCACCCGCGGCGGGGATGTCACCTGTCAGGTCCGCCCGGGCGGGCAGCAGGTTTT
>JAGOCU010000165.1:4363-5755 GCA_017998555.1 Thermoflexales bacterium | reverse complement strand
TCCCAGCGGTTGCGGGCCTCCGGCGCGAAGGCGGCCGCCCGGACCCGCACATCCAGACGCGGATAAATTCTCAACGTCATGCCCGTGCGGGTGTCGACAAAAACGGCCGCGACCTTGCCCAGATCCTCGACCCGCAGCGTGCGCCGGCCGACCCAACAGCCGGTTGCGACGGCCAGGCCATCCGAGAAACAGCCATCCGACTCGACAAAGGCCACCAGACGCTTATCGGTCTGGGGCAGATCAAGATTCAGGCTCGCCGCGGCGGTCATCCCCATTCGCACGCCGAGCACCTGGCGCGGGCACAGATGGCCGTGGAGGGCCTTGGTGGCATTCAGGAGTTCGGCGAGGGTTTTCATGGCCGGAGGGGCCGCCGGGTTCAGGCGGCCGTGTGCGCTTCGATGGCCTCGTAGGCCCAGGTCAGGGCCGACATCATGGTGGGGAAGCCATAGGTCGTCACGCCGAGCATCAGGGTGTGCTCGATCTCAGCGATGCTGGCGCCCGCTTCCAGGGCCCGGTGGGTGTGCGAATGCACGGCGTTCTCGCCGCGCATCGCGGCGGCCATGCCGAGCTTGACCAGCTCGCGCGTTTTCAGGTCGAGCGGCCCACTTTCAGCCGCGGTTTCGCCCAACTTTTCATAAGCGCGAAAGACCTTGGGGTGGGATTTCTTGAGGCGCTGGTAAGGACCGGGTAGTTTGATCATCATTGTCTCCTGCGACGCGTCATTCGACGCGTGACACCAAGGGGGATCCTGAATTTTCTTGGCGGGATCCGCATCCCCGCGCTTCGCGCGGGGATGCGGATCCCGCCAATTCTTGCAGGACGACTTTCAGGGATTCACACTAGCCCGTGCCGGTGCGGGAAGAATCAGCCAACTGGCCAGGTGTGAATGGGCCAGCCGGCCGGTTACGCTGCCGGCCCGCCGGCTTAAGGTTATTCGGAATCTTGAATGTGATTCCCATGACCGACGTCAAACGCCTGTCCAACCTGCTCCGTCTGATCGCCCACCCCGCCCGGCTCGAGATCCTGAACCTGATGCGCGGGAGTGAGATCTGCGTATGCCAAATGGAGGCTCGCCTGGGTTACCGGCAGGCCTACATCTCACAACACTTGATGGCGTTGCGCGAGGCAGGGCTGGTGGCTGATCGACGCCAGGGCTGGCAGGTGTTCTACCGCGCGCTTCAGCCGGGCTTGTTTGCCTTGCTGGATGCCGCGGCGGCGCTGGACGCGGCCCCGGCCATGGCTGAATCGGGATTGAACGTCCATGAAAACCCTACTCCAGCGCGGACGGCTCGTCGGCGCGCTCCTGCTCGCCCTCGCCGCAGCGCTCTCACCCCTGCCGCTCAAGACCGCTCACGCTAGCCCGCCCGCTGCGCCAGCAGCGCCCGCTGCGCC
>JAGOCU010000165.1:2058-4263 GCA_017998555.1 Thermoflexales bacterium | reverse complement strand
CGCCCGCTGCGCCAGCAGCGCCCGCTGCGCCCACCGCGACGGTGAGCATCTACTTCTTCTGGGGCGATGGCTGTCCGCATTGCGCGGCGGCCAAACCCTTCCTGGCCGGGCTGGCCCAGCGCATCCCGGGCGTCACCATCCGCGACTTCGAGGTCTGGTATGTCACCGCCAACCAGGCCATCCTCACCCGAATGGCGGCCCGCTTCGGGTTCGAGGCCCATGCCGTGCCGACGATCTTCATCGGCAACCGGCATTGGGAGGGCTACTCCGACGCGATTGGGCGCGAGATCGAAGCCTACGTAAGGGGTTGTGTCGCTTCGGGCTGCGTGGATGCCGGTACAGGCATCGTGGCCCCGCTGCCGGTCGAATCCGCACCCCTCATCGGACCCGTCGCGCCGCTTGGGCCGATTGCGCCCACGCCAGTCGCGGCGCCGGTCATCGCGGCGGGTCCCGCGTCGGCGGCAATCCTCGACGTGCCCCTGCTCGGGACGCTGGACCTGACGAACGAGTCGCAAATCGTCAGCACGGCTCTGATCGCGTTTGTGGACGGGGTGAATCCGTGCTCGATCTGGGTGTTGTCGGTGCTGCTGGCCCTGACCCTGCGGACCGGCTCGCGCAAGAAGGTCTTTCTGATCGGGCTGGTCTTCATCAGCGTGACCGCCGCGATTTACGCTCTCTTCATCACCGGGCTGTTCACCATGCTGACGGTGATCAGTTTTGTCGGTTGGATCCAGGCCGTGGTCGCGCTGGTCGCGCTGGTATTCGCCCTGGTCAACATCAAGGACTACTTCTGGTATCGCGAGGGGCTGTCCTTCACCATCCCCGACGCGCGCAAACCCGGCCTCTATCAGCGCATGCGCAACGTGCTGAACGCCAGCCAGTCCACCCCCGGGCTGATCGGCGCGACGGTGGTGATGGCGGCGGGCGTGTCGCTGATCGAGTTCTCGTGCACGGCCGGTTTTCCCGTGCTGTGGACGAACCTGCTCACCGCCCAAAAGGTGACCCCGGCGGCGTTCGCCCTGTTATTGGGCCTCTACATGCTGATCTACCAGCTTGACGAGCTGGGTCTGTTCGCCGTGGCAGTCGTCACGCTGAAAGCCAACCGGATCGAGGAGAAGCACGGGCGGGTGCTCAAGCTGATCGGGGGCATGCTGATGCTGGCCCTGGCCATCGTGATGCTGGTCAACCCGGCCCTGATGAACAATCTGGGCAGTTCGCTGTTGATCTTCGCCATCGCGCTCGGCGCGACGGTGGTCGTGCTGGTCGCCCATCGCTGGCTGCTGCCGCGGCTGGGCGTTCATATCGGCTCGGAGGTCAGTCCGCGGCCCGTCCAGCACGGTGGCGGGCGCCACCGCTGAGTCTGTTTTTTCCAAAATCCCCGTTCCCCGGCTTCGCCGGGGAACGGGGATTTTGGAAATTGGTCTCGAAGAATTATCATGACAAACGTAAAGATCCTCGGCGCGGGATGCGCCAACTGCAAGCGGCTCGAACAATCGGTCCGGCGGGTTGCCGATGCGCGCCATCTCGACCTGACCGTGGAGAAAGTCACCGACTATGCAGAAATGATGAAGTGGAACATCCTGCAAACGCCCGGTCTGGTCGTCGAGGACAAACTTGTTTCAGCCGGACGCATTCCCAAAGATGACGAACTCGCCCGGCTCCTGGTCCCGCAGCCATGAACAGTCCCGTGCCCCTGCCCGTCCTGCCCGATCGCCCACACACGGCCCGCGCCTTCGCGCTCGTGGCCGGGGCCGCCGTCGCCTGGGTGATCGCTTACAGCGTCGTCCAGCCGCTGGCGGACTGGCTGGCCTACAGTCTTCTCAGGCTGGAACAGGGCTCGCAACTGGGCGCATCGGTGGCCTTCTTCCTCTACGACGTGCCGAAAATCCTGCTCCTGCTCGGCGGGATGATCTTCGTCATCAGCGTCATCCAGTCCTTCTTCAGCCCGGAGCGCACCCGGGCCTTCCTGAGCGGCAAACGCCAGGGGGTTGGCAACGTGCTGGCCGCCGCGCTCGGCATCGTCACGCCGTTTTGCTCGTGCAGCGCCGTGCCACTCTTCATCGGCTTTGTCAAGGCCGGCATCCCGCTGGGCGTGACCTTCTCCTTCCTGATCGCCGCGCCGCTGGTCAATGAGGTGGCCCTGGTTCTGCTGTTCGGCATGTTCGGCTGGCAGGTCGCCGCGTTGTACGCAGCCACCGGGGTGAC
>JAGOCU010000165.1:0-1958 GCA_017998555.1 Thermoflexales bacterium | reverse complement strand
GCGGGGTAGCCGAAGGCAATGCCTTCGGCTACCCCGCCCGCATCGTGTTTTTCGCCCCTCACCCCAACCCCTCTCCCGCTGGGAGAGGGGCTTATGTATCTTCACCGTTACGCTCGTTGTTGCGCGAGACTCGGAATGCGGTTGCGCCCATGCCGTTGCTTCTCCCGCTGTGAGAAGGCACCAAATCAATAGTCGCGCTCCGCGCGGGCATTGAATTGGCGGACGAGCATTCAAGGGAAGTCTGATATACTTCAATCGTCGTTGAAGTACTTTTTCCGATGAAACGCGCGCCAGAATCACCCCCCGACCCCGCCGGTCTGGCGGACCGACTGAAGGTCCTGGCCGAGCCCCGCCGTTTGCGGATCCTGAACCTGCTGATGGAAGGTGTGCAGTGCAACTGCGAACTGGGCGATGCGCTCGAGATGGCGCCCAACCTGATCTCGCATCATTTGAGTGTGCTGCGCCAGGCCGGGCTGGTCGAGGTCACCCGCGACGCCGTCGACGCGCGCTGGATCTACTACTCAATCAATCGCGCCGCGCTTCAGGACCTCAACGCCGTCCTTGGCGCCTTTTTTGATCCGGCCCGCATCCGACCCCGACGGCCCGCCTGCGGGCCGCAAGGCACGCTGGTGCGGGTCACCGACATCGCTGTGACCACCTAATGAAACACACAGTCCTGATCCTGTGCACCGGAAACTCGTGCCGCTCGCAGATGGCCGAGGCCATCATCAACGCCCGCCTCGGCGAGACCTGGACGGCGTTCAGCGCCGGCACGAAGCCGGCCGGCTACACCCACCTTCTCGCGATCCGGGCCCTGGCCGAGATCGGCATCACCCACGCCGGGCGCTCGAAGCACGCCGACGAATTCCGCGATACCGCGTTTGACCGGGTGATCACGGTGTGCGATTCGGCCGCCGAGGATTGCCCGGTTTGGCTCGGGGCCGGCAAGCGGATTCACATCGGTTTCGACGATCCAGCCAAAGCCCAGGGGACGGACGAGCAGGTCATGGATGTCTTTCGGCGGGTGCGGGATGAGATCGCAGCACAGATTCCCGCGTATCTCGCCGAGATCGAATCGCCGCCGATGTCGATTTAGGGCTTCGATCCCCCGGCTTCGCCGGGGGATCGAAGCCCAGTTCAAAACAATCATGCAAACAGCGCCCAAGAAACTCTCGACCCTCGACCGTTTCCTCACCTTGTGGATCTTTCTGGCCATGGCGGTGGGGGTCGGGCTCGGATTCCTCTTTCCCAAGGCCGTGGCCGATCTCAATGCGGCCGTCTCGGTCGGGACGACCAACATCCCGATCGCCATCGGGCTGATCCTGATGATGTATCCGCCCCTGGCCAAGGTGCGCTATGAAGAGCTGGGCGACGTCTTTCGCAACTGGAAGGTGCTCGGCCTGTCACTTCTCCAAAACTGGGTGATCGGGCCCATCCTCATGTTCGTCCTGGCCGTAGTCTTTCTACGCGGGTACCCTGAATACATGACCGGGCTGATCCTGATCGGGCTGGCCCGCTGCATCGCGATGGTGATCGTGTGGAACGAGCTGGCCCGCGGCGACAGCGAATATGCGGCCGGGCTGGTGGCCTTCAACAGCATCTTCCAGGTCCTGTTCTACAGCGTCTATGCGTATGTCTTTATCACCGTCCTGCCCACCTGGTTCGGGCTGAGCGGGTCGATTGTCAACATCACGATCGGCCAGATCGCCCAGAGCGTCTTTATCTACCTGGGCATCCCCTTCATCGCCGGTTTCTTTACCCGGCTGATTCTGGTCCGGCTGAAGGGCAAGGCCTGGTATCACGGGACGTTCGTCCCACGCATCAGCCCCATCACCCTGGTCGCCCTGCTCTTCACCATCGTGGTGATGTTCAGCCTGAAAGGCGAGCTCATCGTCACCATCCCGCTGGACGTGGTTCGAATCGCCATCCCGCTCCTGATCTACTTCGTGCTCATGTTC
>JAGOCU010000164.1 GCA_017998555.1 Thermoflexales bacterium | reverse complement strand
GTGATGTAGATCGAGCCCGCCGCAGCGGCGATGGCGCCGCCGGTCAGCGTCGTGGATGCGTTCAGTTTGAACTCGCTGTCGGCCAGATTCAGGCCGGCATAGGTGGAAATGGCCCCGCCTCCGGTCGCGCTGTTTGAGACAAAACTGAGGCGCCGCAAGGCGGGCTGAGCGCCCCCTTGCAGGCGAATCGCGCCGCCAAAGCCGAGGAAGTTGGCATCCCGAAATGTCAGATTGGCGATCACCGTCGAGGCCGTCATTGGAGCCGTCACGGTCAGGATCCGATCATTTGAGGGCGCGACCCAGACTGAGGCTGACGCGCCTGCTCCGATCAGACTGACCGCCTTGTCCAACGTGGCGCTTTCGGTATAGGCGCCAGCCGGGATATGGATCGTGTCGCCCGGGTTTGCCGTGCCAATGCAGGCCGCAATCGTGCCGCAACCCGGACTGACCGTGACCGTAATCGTGTCAGCCGCCGCAGGCCGCGGCGCGCCGAATCCAGCCAGCACGGCTGCGAGCGCGGCTCCGATCGCGAAAATGGCGAATCTCATGGTCCCCCTTGTCGTCGTTCCTGGCCCGATGGCGTGCTCGTTTGTTGCAGGGTCCGCTTATGCGGCGAGCCCCGGCACAGTAAACGGGCCGAACGTATGTTTTACACTAAGAACCACAAACGGACCTGTATCCCGAAATGAGATTCCCCGCCCCGCCCCGGCGTACGCCGGGGCGGGGCGGGGAATCTCATTTCGGAAACTGAGTTCACTGCGCCAGCGCGTCTCGGGCGGTCTTGTCCAGGTCGAGGCGCGCGCCGCGACTCAAGGCGTCGCTGAGGGCCGCTTCGCCGAGCGTGGTCGCGACCTCGGCCAATGCCAAGCCCGCCGCCCGGCGCACATCTTCATTGCTGGCGGGATGGCGGGTGACCAGCCCCAGCCACTCGGCCGCGCCAGCCGCGTCGCCGCTGCGCAAACGGACCCAGGCCAGACCGCGCAGGGCGGCCAGCACGATCCATTGCGCGCCGATGCTATGCGACTCTTCCAATCCGAGACGATAGGCGGTGCGAGCGTCGGCAACGGCGCCTTCCCGGGCGTGCAGATCGCCAAGGTTGACGGCGCCAATGGCGATTTCCTTGCGCGTGCCCAGTTCACGCGCGATCAGCATGGACTCGCTGTAGTGCTTCCGGGCGGCCGCCAGATCGCCCTGTTCTTCCGCGACGACCCCCACGTTTCCCAGATAAATTGCCAGCAAGTGGCGATCGCCGATTTCGCGAAACACTTTGACGGCGTCGTTGAAGGCGGTGGCCGCGGTGGTCAAGTCGGACGTGCTGAAGGCAACGACCCCGAGTTCACCCAATGCGCTCGCAACCCCGCGCCGGTCATTCAGTTCGCGATAGGTGGCCAGCGAGCGCTCCATCGTGGCGCGGCCTGCGCCCCCCTCGCCTTTCTGCCACTGGCTCAGTCCCAGACCGCGCAGCGCCGCCGCAATGGCCGATTTGTCCTGCGCCGCCTCGGCCAGCGTCACCGCTTCCTGGCTGGCCGCGAGCGCGTCCTCGTTGCGTCCCTGCTGTCTCCGAATGCGGCTGACGAGGGTCAGCGCGTTTGAGGCCAACGCGGGACTCGCCGAGCGCGAATCGGCCAGGCAAACCTCCAACAGGTCAATGGCGGTGCCAAGCGAGCCTGTCCGATGACAGACATCGGCCAGGCGGTATTGGAGAGACGCCCGGGTCACGGCCCCGACTGCATCCAGATCAGCATCGCGCATGTGTTCAAGCGCCTTTTCAAAGGCGGTGCGGGCCTGGGCGAAGGCGCTGACCTGCATGGCCCTGTCGCCGATCTTCACCAGATACGCGATTGCCTTGTCGTCGACCCCGGCGCGGTCGTAATGATGGGCCAGCTCCACGGCGAAATCGTCTGCTTTTGCGCCCAGCAGCCCCTCGAGCGCATCACCGATGTCGCCATGCCACAGCCTGCGCTCGCCCGAGCCTAGCTGATCGTACAAATACTGCTGCAGCATCGTGTTGGCGAACGAAAATCGGGACAGAATCGCCCGGCCGGCCTTGACCTCGCCTTGTTCAACGATGAGGCGGTGTCTTTTTTCCAGCTCGCGGGACATATCGCGCAGAATCAGACGTTCGGCCTGGTTGAGGATCTTCCCGACGACCTGGGCGAAAAACGCCGATCCTTCGACCGAAGCGACATTCAAGATTTCGCGCAGCGGCGCCTCAAGCCGCGAGACGCGTTCACTGACGACACCTTCGACCCGGGCCGGCAACTCAGACCAGTCGATATCGTTGCCCGGCCGCCACTGGCCATACCCGTCCTTGACCAGATCGCCCCGCTCCTGCAGGTCGCGCAACAGTTCGAGGGTGAAAAGCGGGTGGCCGGCGGTCTTGGCGTACAGCGCTTCACGAAACTCGGCGCTGTAGGCGTTGGGTTCGACATCGAGCAGCGCGTCGAGCAGGCTGTGGCGATCATCGGCGCCGGCCTTGTCGAGCTCAATCCAGACATCCCCAAAATACCGTTTGACTTCATTGAGGGCCGGCTCGATCGGGTGACGGTTGTTGTCGCGCCCAAAAGCGATGTCATTCTCGCGATAGGCCCCGATGATCATGAGCTGGCTGTCCTTCAACTCCCGCACCAGGTGAAAGAGCAGATTGATCGAGGCCGTGTCCGCCCACTGCAGGTCGTCGAGGACGAGGACGAGCGGCTGGCGGGCAGTCACGGCGCGCAGAAACGCGGTGTATTGCTGCTGGATCTTGCCTTCGTCGAGGGCGGGCACGCTGAGATCGGGCGCGCTCTTGGGCGCCTCCGAGGCTGGGTCGGCGTCGATCCGGGTCAGCGCGCCGGTCTTGTCGGCCGCGGAGCGGGCCACCTTGCCGACGAACTTACCAAGCAAGGCGCCGCCCGGAACGAAAACCCCGATGATGTCGGGGGCGATGTCGAGCAGGGCTTCGGCGCCAGCGCGCAAAATCTGGCGTGTGTGCCGGGTTTTGGCCTTGGGCTTTGGCGCGGCGGCGCCGGCCGGCGCGGGCTCGGGATCGGGCGGGGTGGTCAGGGTGACGAGGATATCGCGAAAGGGCAGGTAGGCGTCACCGGCGCCTGTGCGCGAATTGCACATCCCAAATGCGACGATGAGGTCATCATGGGCTGCCTCAGCGCGGGCGGCGAATTCGTCGATCAGGGTCGACTTGCCTGCCCCCGGCTCGCCCGTGACCATCGCCACTTGCATCTGTCCCTGCAGCGCGCGCCCCAGCAGGCGGTCGAGTTTTTCCAGTTCGCGCGTGCGGGCAACGAACGGGATATCGGTGGCTTTGGCGTCCATGGGAGGCGTATTGTAACGAGCCCTTACCGCGCCGCCACCCAGGCTTGCCAGGCCGCTCGGGCGGCGGAGCCGACGCCGGTCTCGTCGGCTGCGGCGAGCAAATCCGCGGCCCGGGCGATGCCAAAGCGGTTGCGGGCCGCATACAGTCGGAGCCAACGTAGAAAAGCCTCATCCCCCGCCGCCCGGCGGACCGTGTCAAAAAAGATGGGGGCCTTGCCGTAGACAAAGGGCCCGTAGGCGCCGGGCGGGTACTGGCCGGTGGGCAGCCCCGCCGGCTGGTCGGGGTAGTTCTTCAGCGCGGCTGCATAACGCCCGTAGTAGTCACTGTTGCGGTTGGCCAGCGCATACGCGGCGCCGTGGACATCCTCGAAATAGAAGGTGATGGCGTAGTTGGTCAATCCCTCGTCCAGCCAGGGCTCGTTGACCGGGTCGCTGCCGACCAGGCCGTACCACCATTGGTGGGCGACTTCGTGGGCGACGATCCATTCGAAATAGGGCGCCTCGGGCGCGTCATAGAGGCTGTCGGTCACGCCGGCCAGCATCGAGTATTCCATCCCGCCCACCGTCGTTGGCGATTCAAAGACCTTGAGGATGCGGTAGGGATACGCCCCAAATCGCTTCTCATAGGCGAGCAGCGCATCCGACGCCATTCGGGCGGCCAGGGTCGCGCCATGCATCCGCCCGGGCGTGGCGTAGCTCTCGATGGCCACGTCACCGCCCGCCAGGCGGATCGACGCGCTGACCTTGCTGAACCCAGCGGCCGTGACTGCGAACTCGCGGATGGGGCCGGCGACGCAGGTGACGCGCTGGCGGCCAATCGCCGCGCCTGACCCGGTCGAGCACAGCCCGGGCGCGACCAACGTCAGGTCTTCATCTGTCTCGATCGTGACCCGGAACCAGGCCGCCTCGGCCAGGACGATGTCGCCGTAGTTCGGCGCGGCCGCCATCAGCCAGGCGCCGTCGTGGCGGGCTGGGATGGCGGCGTATGCGCCGGGGATAGCCAGGACCCCGTTGACCCGCCCAAAGGCGCGGTAGCCTGAAGTGGGGTTGTCGGTGACCTGAATTGTGTAGGCGACGGTGAGGGTCAGGGCGGTGCCTGGCGCCAGCGGGACGGCCAGCGGCACGGTGACGGCCGCGGTATCGACGATGGGCGTGAGATCGGCGACGCTGCGCAGGGTGATGGGCAGGGTCGGCGCGAGGTCACCGTTCACCGCCACGCGGCTCAAGCGCATGACGCTGCCCATATTGGGTGTGCCTGGAAACAACCGCAATACGAGTTCGCGCAGCGGTTCGGTCTCGCGATTGACATAGCGGGTTTCCTGGGTGCCGGTGACGACCCGCCGATCCGGGCTGATGGCCAGGGTGATGGAATAGCGCGGGGCGTCAACCAGGGTCCGGATGTCGTGGGCGGAATCCGGGAGCAGGGCCGCCGTCCAGTCACTCAGTCCGGAATCGAGCGGGCCCAGCGCGGGTCCGGGATCAGCCGGGGCGCGATCCAAAACGGGCGCCGCGGTTGGGGTCACGCTTGGCGCGTCCGGAACGCGTGTCGCCGCGGGGATTGCGGCGGGCACGGGCGCGACTGCCGGTGCATTGGCCGTACGCGAGGTGGCCGCAACGCAGACGGCCAGGGCCAGCGCGATCGCGATGCCGCGTCCGGCCGGCGGACGAGAAACCATCGCGCGAGTGTACACGGGGCCATTCACCTCGCAGGTGGGCGCCGCCGCCGTCTGAATCACGGATTGACACGGATGAGGACGGATTTCACGGAGAGGCTTGAGCGCATCCTCCTCGCAGGTGCGCGCCGCCGGGCCGGCGCCCCAATGAGCCTTGGGCGCGCTCCTGCGAGGTGGAGGGGCGGGGTGTCTGAATCACGGATTGACACGGACAAGGATGGAGAGGTTGGCGATGACCAGGGGTCGCGCCGACGGTGGTTGTGGTTGGCTGACACCGGGGCGACCGCAGGTCGCCCCTACACGTTGTTCCCTTCCGAATCTGGCGCGCGAGGCGCGGGCGGGCAACCGAGACCTGGAAGGCCCCACCTGAAGGGACAAAGGCCTCCGGCCCGACCCGGCATCATTTTCGAGCGGACATTGGTGGCCGTCGAGCTACCATAGGGTCAATCAGACCCGATGAAAACTAACCCGCTCCGGCCAGGAATGAACAGACTTGGTCTCTTCCTGATTGGGTTCGTCCTGCTTGCATGTTCGGGGAGTTGCGCCCTGGTCGTCTGCGCAATGGCTGAAGCGTGCGACTTATCCGAATCGGCATGGACATGGCGCATCGACCCCTTGCCTGAGTCCGCCGAACGGCCGCAGCAAGGCCCGTCTGCCGGTGCCGTCACGGAGGCAGACGCCAGCAAAGCCAGGGTCGAGACGCGACTGGTCGTCCAGAATGCCGGACCGGCCGTTGCCCTTCGATTCTCGCCCGATGGCGCACGCTTGCATGCCGCCTATTCGGGCGAGAGCATGCTCAGAACATGGAGGCTGG
>JAGOCU010000163.1:2321-5818 GCA_017998555.1 Thermoflexales bacterium | reverse complement strand
CGGTGGGCGATGACGAAGCTGGTCCGGCCGGCCATCAGCCGCAGCAATGATTTCTGGATGCGGACCTCAGTCCGGGTGTCCACGCTGCTGGTCGCCTCGTCCAGGATCAGGATCGCAGGATCGGCCAGAATCGCCCGGGCGATGGCCAGCAACTGGCGCTGGCCCTGGCTCAGGTTGCTGGCCCGCTCCGACAGCTCCGTCTGATAGCCCTGCGGGAGCTGGCGGATGAAGTGATCGGCGTCAGCCATCTCGGCCGCCCGAATGACGTCTCCGTCCGTGGCGTCCAGGCGCCCATAACGGATGTTCTCCATCACCGTGGTCGCAAAGAGGAAGGTGTCCTGCAGCACCAGCCCCAGCCGCCGGCGCAGATCGGCCTTGCGGATATCGCGGATGTCGACCCCGTCGATGCTGATCGACCCGCTGTCGATTTCATAGAAACGGGTCAACAGGTTGATGATTGTCGTTTTTCCGGCCCCGGTCGGACCAACCAGGGCGAAGATCTCGCCGGCCTGCGCTTCGAGGGTCATGTTCCGGATCACCGGCGAACCCGGGCGATAACTGAAGTTCACGTTGTCGAAGCGGACATGCCCGCGCATCCGCGGCAGCGCATCCGGCCGCGGGGCGGCATCCACCTCGGGCGGCGTGTCGAGGATCTCGAAGACGCGCTCGGCCCCGGCCAGCGCGGACTGGATGGTGTTATAGAGGTTGGACAACTGGCGCAGCGGCTGGACAAAGTTCTGCCCGTAGCTGATGAAGGTGGCGATGATGCCAACGCTGACCAGCCCCTGCAGGGCCAGCCATCCGCCCAGACCGGCCAGGACGATGACAAAGAGGTTGCCCAGCACACCGGTCAAGGGCATGAGCAGCAGGGCATACGTGTTGGCGGCCACGCCCGAGCGATAGGCCGCTTCATTGGCCACCCGAAACTGGGCCAGGACCGAATCGCCGCGGCGGAACGCCTTGACGACCTTCTGGCCGCTGATCGATTCCTCCATCACCCCGTTCAGCTCGCCCAGGTTCTTCTGCAGGTCGCGAAAGCCGCGCCGGGTATACACCGCGACGAAGTTGGTGAACCACAGCATGATCGGCAGGACGAATAAGGACGCCACCGCGAGCCAGCGATCCAGCACGAACATCGCGATCACGATCCCGGCCATCGACAGCACGCTGGCCAGCAGCGAGGTGATGTTCTGGGCAACAGCCTGGTTGACCGCGTCGATATCGTTGGTCAGGCGGCTCATGAGCTCGCCGGACGGGTTGCGGTCAAAAAAGGCCTGAGGCAGGGTCTGCAGGCGCTGGAACAGGTCACTCCGCACGCGCTGGAGCGCGCGCTGCGAGATGCTGGCCATCATCCAGTTGGCGACCGCCTGGAGCAGGTTGTTGCCGACAAAGGCGGCCAGCATGAGCCCGGCGATGCGGACCAGACCGATCGCGTCTTTCTTGGCGATGAAGCCGTCGATGGCGACGCCCATCAGATACGGGCCGAGCAGCCCGAGCAGGGTATACAGCACGACCAGGATGAAGACCGCCAGCAGCGGTCCGCTGAAGTGACCCAGATAGCGGGTGAGCCTGATCAGCGTCGCGCGCGGGTCTTTGGCCTTCTCGATCTTGCCGAGCGAGCGCGGGCCGCGGGGCTGCATCGACGCGCGGGCGCTCTCGCCGGGGCTGGCGCCATGCATCGTCATGCCCGCGCCCCCGACTCACTCACTGGCGCTTCGTCCAGGCGCACCCCGCTCCCCAGTTGCGAGTCGTAGATTTCCTGATAGATGGGGCTCGACGCCATCAATTCGCGATGGGTGCCCATCGCGGCGACGGCGCCCTTGTCGATGACGACGATCTTGTCGGCCTTGAGTACCGTGCTGATGCGTTGGGCAACCACAAAGGTGATGCTGTCGGGGGCGGTCTGCTCGAGCGCGTCCTGAATCTTCGTCTCGGTCTCGACATCAACGGCGCTGGTGCTGTCGTCGAGGATCAGGATGCGCGGGCGGGTGAGCAGGGCGCGGGCAATGGCGATCCGCTGTTTCTGACCGCCGGAGAAGTTGGCCCCGCGCTGCTCGACCCGGGTGTCATAGCCCCGACTGAGCGCGCGGATAAAGCCATCGGCCTGGGCGGCCTGAGCGGCGGCGATGACCTCATCCTCGCTGGCATCCGGGCGCCCGTAGCGGATGTTGTCGCGGACCGTGCCCGAGAACAGGATCGACTCCTGCGGCACGACGCCCGTCGCGGCCAGCAGCGCGTCCTGCTTCACGTCGCGGACATCGGCCCCGCCAAAGGACACGGTCCCCGTGCTGGCGTCATAGAAGCGCGGGATCAGGTTCACCAAGGTCGACTTGCCGGCGCCGGTGGCGCCCAGAATGGCGATCGTCTCGCCCGGGCGGGCCTGCAGGTTGATCCCGTTGAGCACGGGTTCATTGCCATCGCCGTTGTAGGTAAAGCCGACGTTGCTCATTGCCGAGCAGGCCCCGGCGCCCGGCAGCGTCTCGCGCGCCTGGGCCGCGTCGAGGACGTCCGGCGTCGTGTCGAAAATCTCGCCCACCCGCTTGGCCGACGCCAGGCCAGCCGCCCAGGTATTCGAGAGCTGGGTCATCATGATCAGCGGGGTCATGGTCGAGACCAGATAGTTGGTAAAGGCGACGATCTGCCCGAGCGAGAGGTCGCCGTTGATGGCCTGCAGACCGCCCGCCCAGATCACGATCACCATCCCGATGTTGACACACAGGGTCAGCATGGGCGTCATGGACGACATGAAGCGCATCACCCGGATCGTCCGGTCGGCGAGGTCGAGATTGGCCGCCTCGAAGCGTTGATCTTCATAATCGGCGCGCACAAAGGCCTTGACCAACCGCGCGCCAGCGATGTTCTCGTGCAGCACGTCGTTGAGCCGGTCGAGCTTCTGCTGCACCGTCCGGAAAAGCGGCTCCATCCGAAAGACGAAGAAGCCGATCAGGAGAGAGGTAAAGGCGAGCAACGGCAGCATGGTCAGGGCCAGGCTCGGGCTGGTGCTGATCATCAGGATCAGGCTGCCGATCATCATCATCGGGGCGCGCGTGCCGATCCGGAGCGAGATCTGGGTGAGGTGTTTCAGGGCGTTGATGTCGCTGGTCAGCCGGACCAGCAACTGGCCCGTCCGCTGCCGGTCGAGATTGCCATACGAGTAGGCCTGGATCTTGACAAACAGCGCATCCCGCAGATCGCGGGCGACGCCCTCGCCGGCCTGGACGGAGAAGATGTTATTGCCCACGGCGATGACGGCGCTGAGAGCCGAAATCACGAGCATCAGCGCCGCGGTCTGCAGCACGAGCGGCTGGTCGTTCTTGAGGATGCCCTCGTCGATGATGCGCTGAATGAGGCGGGGGATGGCGAGATCGAGAAAGACCAGCGTCGTGAGCGCGAGAAGAGACAGGATGGCCTGCCGCCGATACGGACGGAGGTAACCGAAGATCCGGCGCAGGGATTGCATGCGGGGCTAAGTGTATGCCCGATGCGGCGTGCGCGCG
>JAGOCU010000163.1:0-2221 GCA_017998555.1 Thermoflexales bacterium | reverse complement strand
AAAGACCAGCGTCGTGAGCGCGAGAAGAGACAGGATGGCCTGCCGCCGATACGGACGGAGGTAACCGAAGATCCGGCGCAGGGATTGCATGCGGGGCTAAGTGTATGCCCGATGCGGCGTGCGCGCGTCAGAGGCGTTCCCGTTTCCGTTCACGTTCCCGTTCACGTTTACGTCGACGGAAACGTGAACGTGAACGTGAACGGAAACGGCAGCAATTTACCGATCCGTCGTTGGTGGTAGCCGCTGCGGATACGAAAGCGTGCCGCCCGCCGCGTCGGCCAGTTTTTCGAGCAGGCTCGATGGACGTACGACAACGGGCGCCGCCGCTGGCGCGTCATCCGCGGCGAGAACCGACGTCAACGTCACGTCAAAATAGCAGCTGTAACCAAGAGCGCCATCGCCGATATTGAGATAGGTCACGTTGCGCCATCCATACGCGCCCGGAACGAACCCGGCGCCAAGAACACCTGGATTCAATACGTAGCTGGTGACATCACCCAACAACGCGCTTTCATAGTCCAGCGTGCCGCCGACCGCAAAAACATTCAGCGTGACGTTATCGGGAAGCACCAGGCTCGTATTGAGTGTCCGGCGCTGCCACGTGAAGGTTCTCGGCAGACCGACCGTTGCCCCATTGGCCGGACTGACCTGCAGGATGGGGGCCAGGTCAAAGTCTTCATGATGAAGCGCCGCGCCGGCAACAGGATATGAAAGGATGTTCGAAGTGGCGTAGAAGTTGAGGCGCGTGTCGCACAGGGCCCCGTCCGTAAGCAGCCAACGCACGTAGTAGTAATGGCTCGGATCCAACGCCGCCTTTCCCGCAAAGAGGTAGCGACCCTGGGGATCCGTCGTCGATGTGCCGGCGGACACGCACGGAATGCCGATCGCGCAGTTGAGCAGTTCGACACTGATCCCGGCGGTCTTGACCCCCGACACCATCACATAACCCCAGATCCCATTGGGCGTCGGAACCGGCGTAGGCGTGCGGGTTGGCGTCCGAGTCGGCGTTGCCGTCGGCGTATTCGTCGGAGTCCGAGTCGGCGTCACGGTGGGGGTGTTGGTCGGCGTGCGGGTGGGCGACGCGGTTGGGGTCACGGTCGGGGTGTTAGTCGGGGTCCGCGTCGGCGTGCCTGTCGGCGTTGAGGTCGCCGTCGGGGTCACGGTTGAGGTCGGCGTGCCGGTTCGGGTCGGGGTCGGGGTCGGGGTCGGACCGCAGGCGACGTCCAACGCCACCGAGAAGATCGCGGCGAGGTCGCCGGTGTCGGCGTCCGAGGCGCAGAATTGCCAGGTCCCACTCGGGCTTTGGCCGACAAAACCGGAGAAGTTGGCAAAGCTTGAGGCCTGGCCATCGGCGTTGGGGACAAATCGGCAAATACCGTTTTGCTGGCAGACCACCTGCGCGCCGGTCAGCCCGGCGCCCATCGCCTCGGCGTTGGCCTGCCCGGCGTCGGTGAAGGTGACCGGGTAGCTTTGCGAAAGATCCGCGGCGTAGCCCAGCGACGTGGCCGGCGCGCCGGGACGGGCCATAAGCACCAGCGACTGGCTGGCCGGATTGATCAGCCACAGTTTCAGATCGCCCACCCAGGTGGTGGACATCTGGGCCCGCACGGACATCGTCGTGATCGCGCCGCTCCCGATGTAGGGAATTGGCACGCAGATCCCGGTCGCATTGCCATCCGGCACACGGGTATAGGACGCCACCGTGGCAACCCCGCACAACGCTGGGACATTGGTTGCGGTCGCGGTTGGAGAGGGGGTCGGCGACGGGGTCGCCGTGAGCGTGCCGTTGGGGGTCTCAGTCGGCGTGGGCGATGGCGTCATCGTTGCGGAGGGCGTTGCCGTCGGCGATGGTGTCGTTGAGGGCGTCACAGTTGCCGTCGCTGTGGCGGTCTGCGTCGCGATCATCGTCGGTGTGGATGTCACAGTCGGCGTCGCGGTCGCAGTCGGTGTGGCCGTGCTTGACACCAGAATTGTGGCCGTTGGCGTCGCCGTTGGCGGCCCGGCGCAGGTCAGGTTCAACGCGACGGAGAAGATGGCCCCCAGATCTTCGGTGTCGGCGTCCGAGGCGCATAACTGCCAGGTCCCAGCGGCGGTCTGCCCGACAAAACCGGAGAACGTGTCAAAGGTGGAAGCCTGGCCATCTCGATTGGGCGAGAAGCGGCAGATCCCGTTTTGCTGGCAGATCACCTGCAAGCCCGTCAATCCGGCGCCCATCGCCTCA
>JAGOCU010000162.1 GCA_017998555.1 Thermoflexales bacterium | reverse complement strand
ATGGTGTGGGGATGACCCAGACCGTCATCAAGCAAACCGTGGGTGGGGAGCGGGTCATCACTGTTGATGCCGGACGGGCCACCCTGCGCGACCTGGCGATCACCGGTGGCAGCGGATCGGAAGGCGGCGGGCTGTTCAACAACGCCACGGCCACCCTTGATGGCGTCCGGGTGTTCTCCAATACCGCGTCGGGCGGTGGTGGCGTCGAGAACGGGCCCCTGATGACGATGACGATCCAGAACAGCCTCATCGACCGGAACAGCGCATCCAGCGGGGCTGGCGTCCGGAATATCGGCACCCTCGTGATCCGGTCCAGCGCCATTGTGTCGAACACGGCCAACAGCTCGGCCGGCGGGCTGAAGGGCGACGGACCGACGACCCTGGAGAACGTCACCATCATGGGCAACACGGCCGGCAGCCTGGGCGGCGGCATCGCCCAGGCGCCCGTGCACGCGCTGCACGCGCGGAGCACCACCATCGCCCGGAATGTCTCCGGCAACGTGGGGGGCGGGCTGCACCTTCAGGCCCACTCCGGAGGCGCGGTGACGTTTGAAAACAGCATCGTGGCCGAGAACCGGCAGACCGGCGTCGGCGACTCAGACTGCGCCGGCGCGCCCGCTGACGCGCTTTATTCGCTGGTCGCCGATGGCGGCTGCTCGGTGGGCGCGCTGTTCGAGAACATCGCCGGCACGAGTGCCGCGACCGTGACGGTCAAGTTCGGCCCGGTGACCTTCGCGGACGGCGTCATCCCGCACCTGACGCTCCTGGCCAATAGCCCGGCCGTCAACCGCGGCGACGTCCTCGCCTGCGCGGGAACCGCCGACACGCCGCCGGCCACCGACGCCCGCGGCGCGCCGCGCGTCCAGGATGGCCGCTGCGACATGGGCGCGGTCGAATTCAGCGGGGTCGCCAACCCGCCGCCCACGCCGACCCCGACGGCCACGCCGACGCCGCTGGCATCGACGGCGCTCCCGGTGAACACCTCCACCGACGACTTTGCGCCCAACGGTCTGTGCTCGCTGCGCGAGGCGGCCGAGTCGGTCCGGGTCGGAAGTGGGATCGGCGGCTGCGCGCTGGGGGCGGGCCCTCGCCACGTCATTCAGCTTGCAGCCGGAACCTATGCGCTGACCCGCACGGGTCAGATCACCGGCGGCGGGCTCAACCTCACGGGCACCATCGACATCGTCGGGGCGGGGGCGGGGCAGACGATCATTCAGCAGTCCGCGCCGAGCAGCCGGGTGATTGAGGTGGATGGCGGCGCGATCCTGCTTCAGGATCTGACCGTGACCGGCGGCGCCAACGCGGTCGGACTGGGTGGCGGCGGCATCCGGAATGTGGGCAATCTCGTCCTGCGGCGGGCTGAGGTGCGCGGCAACGCGACCAACGCCGAGGGCGGGGGGATCAGCAACAATGGCGCGCTTGTGTTGGAAAAGACCGTGGTGCGCGAGAACCAGGCCGGCACCGGCGGGGGGATCTGGTCCGGGAGCGCCTTCGAAGCCCGGGACAGCGCCATCTTCTGGAACCGCGCCGACCAGTCAGGCGGCATTGACGCGGCGGCCCGGATCGAATTGATCAACACCTCGGTGATCAGCAACTTCGGGTCCGGGGTGGGCGGGATCCGTCTGAGCGGCGCCGGCCGCCTGACCCTGGCAAACGCCACGGTCGCCCAGAACCTGGCCGGCTCGGGCGGGGCCGGGCTGAGCCTGGCATCCACGACGGTGGTGACGATGTTCAACAGCGTCGTCGGGGCCAACCGCTTGAGCAACGGCCTGACCTTCGACTGCGATGCCGATGGCGCGCCGCTGAACATCATGTTCTTCTCCTTCCTGGGCCAGCCCGCATCCGCGTTCTGTCTGCCTGCCCATGCGTTCTTCAATCAGATCGGGGCGGTGACCGCGCCCATCACACCCGTGTTTGCGAGCATCAACACGGGGCCCAATCCGCACCTGCCGCTGGCCTTCTCCAGCGCGTCGATCAACGCCGGCGATCCCAATGGGTGCCGGACGCTGGCCTGGGCGCCGCTGACCGCCGACCAGATCGGGACCGGGCGGCCGCAGGGCGGGCGCTGCGACATGGGCGCGGTGGAGTTCAATGGCCCGCCGCCGAGGCAGATCTTCCTGCCGAGCGTCCGGCGGTAGGGGGCCGCTACGCGAGAGCCTGCGAAGGAAGTCAAGCTCGGTCCCGATGCAGGCCGGAGGCCTTCGTACATTCAGCCGGCGCCTCAAAGGCGCCGGCGGGCCAAGCCGGCACGTTCAACGTGCCGGCCGAAAAGACGAAGGCCTCCGGATCCCCCAAGTCGCCAGCGCGTCATTTCTGGATGCCCTTTTCGCTGATAGCGGCCCGGGTGCGCCATCTCGTGGTCGTGACCCACAACGTTGCCGACTTCAAGCGGATCGGGGTGGAGGCGCTCAATCCGTTCGTCACCGCGCGTAGGTGACGCGTGAGTTGCTTGCGTCTCCGCAGTTTCATTGTCAGCCTCGATCTTTCGCCGTGCGGCTGGCCATAGAAGTGTTTTCGGAGGCGATAGGCCCTGGCGAAGCCAGGGCCTATCGCCTCCGAAAACGGATATCATCGGCAACATGTCACTTTCCGCCACCGAAGTCGCCCGCGATCTGATCGCCATCCCCTCCGTCAGCAGCATGAGCAACGCCGAGGTCTCGCAATATGCCCACGACGTGCTGCTGCGCGAAGGCTTCGAAGTCGAGCGTCTGTCGTATGACGACCATGGCCTGGAGAAGGTCAGCCTGGTGGCCCGCAAAGGCGCGGGGCAGGGCGGGATCGGCTTCTTCTCGCACTCCGACACGGTGCCGGGCGACGTCGGCTGGGCGCCGTTTGATCCGGTGATCGCAAATGGCCGGCTGTATGGGCGTGGGAGCTGCGACATGAAGGGCCCCCTTGCGGCCACGATGGCGGCGGCCGCCAACTTCGACGTGAAGGCGCTCAAGCGCCCGGTCTACGTGGTGGTCACCGCCGACGAAGAGGTGGGCTATGGCGGCGCGTATCAGGTTGCCGCCGAATCGAAGCTCTTTGCCGAGAGCTGGCCTGAGTATGGCGTCGTGGCAGAGCCGACCCGCCTGCGTCCGGTTTACAGCCACAAGGGCGGGGCGCTGGTCACCGTCCACGCGCTCGGGGCGGCCGCCCACAGCAGCACCGAGAAGGGCGTGTCGGCCAACTTCAAAATCGCGCCGTTTCTGGCCGAAATGGCGGCCCTGGTCCCGGTCTTCCGGACCGACCCGCGCTTTCTGAATCCGGAGTTCAGCCCGCCCTCGTTTGGCTTCAACATGATCGTCACGGACTACGGCACGAAGTCGAACGTGACCGCGCCAAGAACGACGGCGCTGCTCAGCTTGCGCGATATGCCCAACGTCGACAATGACGGTGCGGTCGCCCTGCTGGTCGACGCGGCGAAGCGGCACGGGCTCGAGGTTGAGGTCAAGCGCAACCCGTATTTCTATGTGCGCCCGGACAGCGAGATGGTCCGCATGGCCTGCGAGGCCTGCGGTGGAATCGCGCCCGAGACGGTGGCGTTTGGGACCGAAGCCATCGTCTTCGAATCGAAACTGCCCCGGCAGGTTGTCCTTGGCCCGGGCGACATCGCCCAGGCCCACACCGTGGGCGAGTTCATCGACGTCGCTCAGCTCGAGCAGGCGGTCGCGGTGTATCAGCGGCTGATCGAGCGGGCGTGCGGCTAATCAGGTGGAGTCCACCTCGAAGGTGGGCTCCACCTGATTGATCCCTCCACGCGCAGGCGGATTGAGCAGGTCCCCGGTGTCCTGGGCGAACACCCTAAGGGTTGGCCCTCATACGCCGTCGGCGGCTGCGATCCCATGAGGGCCAACCCTTAGGGTGTTCGCATGCGCGTTCCGGTCCTGCCGTTGCAGATTTGTCTCCGCGGGTCTAGACTGCGTTCAAGAGTGAGTGGCGGAACCGGTGTCGGAGTCAATCCCCCGTCCCGGCGGACGCCGGGACGGGGGATTGACTCCGACACCGGTTCTATACACCGCATCGTTGGGAGGTGCACGATGACACAGACAGCCCAGAAGCCGGCCAGCCAGGCCGACGACGGAAAGAAGGCCCCCAGCGCTCCTGCCGCGACGCCCGCCGCCGCGCCGGACGCGTCCGGATCGCACGCCGGGACCGTCACGATCAAGGCTGCCGAGGCCGCGCTCATGCTGGGCGAGACCGCGGCCTATCACAGCATTCGCAGCGGCGCCGACGAAATCGCGACCTGGATCAACACCGCCAGCGATCTCGAGGCCGGCGATCGCATCCTGATTGTGGAGGGTGGCAGCCCGTGGGACGACAGCGTCGCCCACGCGGCGCTGGGGGACGAACTCAACCGGGTCACGATCGATGCGCGGCGGCGCTTCTTCGCCAACGAAGCCATTCTCAATCCTCAGCCCTCGGAGGCGGACAGGGATGGCCTGGTCCCGCCGGCTGAAACAAAACCGCCCGAAGGTCAAATCGACAAGGGCCTGCCCGGCGCGGGCGTCTCACCCGTAGCCGACCTGCTTGCCAGCGTCGCGAGCCTGGCCGACCCGTTGAAGACCGCCGTCGGCGTCCTGTCAAGTGCGAACACCGCCGTCGGCTACTTCCGGGCCGATCATGCGATTGCCAGCGCGCGCACGAACCCGAATGACGACGCCCTGCGGGCGATGCTGGCCGAGAAGATCACCCGGTGCGAGGTGTTTCTGTTCAGCGGGGCCACTTTCGCGCCGGCCGCCGACAACTTGGACCTGATCTCCAGCATGGGCGTGCTGTATCGCCTGGCGCACAAGACGCTGGCAGCGCAGCGCGATCAGCTCGCAGCGCTGCATGGCACATCGCTGGCCACGGCGCTGGGCATCCTCAAGGCCGGGCTCGCCATGGCCGAGGCTGAGCGGGCCGAGCTCAAGGCCCATCTGGCAAGCCTGGAAAAGCAGCTCATCACCAGCGCCGGCAACACCGCCGCCACCGAGGCGCTCAACAAGATGATCGCTGCGGACAAGGTGAAGGACGCCGAACTCGAGAATCGAATCGGCACGCACAAGAAGGCCTGCGCCCAGATCATCTCCGCGCAGGAAGCGCCGCAGGCCGCCATCGACGCCACCGACGCGATCGTGAAACGGATCGACGCGTTCCTGGACTCCGTGAGCGATGGGGGCAAAGGCGCGGCGAATTTCACCCGCGCGCTGCGCCACGAATGGGTGACTCGCCTCGGCATTACCCATCTGCTCCAGGCGAGCTGCGTTTCAGCCGGGCACGAAACCCTGACCGAGCAGGGCCCGATTTACCGGGTCGCCCAGATGCAGCGGCTGTATCTGCTTGGCAGCAGCGTGGTCAGCTACGCGCTCACCCGGGTCAATGGGTTCAAGGTCAAGACCGACACCCTGGCCCGCGCGTCGCGGATGGCCATCAAACTGAGCGACGGCAGCATCGCCGATATCGAGTCGCTCAAGGTGGCATAGCTGCGCTTCGCGGCACCTGGGTCTGCCGCGCGGCAACTTCCGTCGCAAGGAGGTGTCAGATGGCCGAGTTCACCGTCAATACCCATCGTTTCGATCCCTACAAGAACTTCAAGTTCCGGGTGAAGTGGGATGGGCGCTACATCCCGGGCATCCAGCGCGTCTCGCCGCTCCGGCGCTCGGCGGCGCCGATCTTCCGCCGGGATGGCGACGATTCAAATACCTCGCGCGTTTCGCCCGGGACGTGGGTCTTCGAACCGCTCACCCTCGAGCGGGGCGTCACCCACGACCCGTCATTTGAGGAGTGGGCCAACAAGGCTCTGCAATACGGCGCCGGTCACGGGGCCGAGATGTCGCTCAAGTCGTTTCGAAAGGACATCATCA
>JAGOCU010000161.1:2035-5838 GCA_017998555.1 Thermoflexales bacterium | reverse complement strand
CGGACCAGCTCATGCCCGCGCACCCGAGCGTATTCGTGGATCGACCACTTCTCGTCTCCGAAGTCGGCGGTGAGATAGAAGCACAGCACGTCCGCCAGATACTCGCGCGGCGCGGCGCGGACCGGCAGGCGATACCAGTGGTCCCAACGCGCGATTTCCAGGTCCCGGGGCGTATTCACCAGGCACACCAGGACCCGATCCTCGGGGTGGATCATCCGCCGCGCATCTCCCGGATTCGGCGATCGGTGTCGCTCACCATGGCCTGGTGCCCGAGCCACCATTCCGGATCCAGTTGCGCATTCAGCTCCTGGACCGTTTTGCCCTGCTGCTCGACCCAGGTGTAGTACTTCAGGTTGTGCCACTGCCGGCGCGCGTCCGGCGTGCCGTCGCGGAACCAGTCGGTTTTCTGATGGCGGAGGATGCCCCCGATCCGGATGTGGGCGACGGTGTCGCTCATTGGGCCGTGGTCGGTCTCCATCCACTGCATGACCGACTTGTAGCGGTCGTTGTTGTCGGTCGCGACGGTCAGGATCACGTCCTTTTTGCCGAGCCCGAAGTGCCGGGCGGTCTTGATCGCCCCGATCAGGTTGCACACCCCGCTGATGCCAAAGATGTCGGCGATGCGGGCGGCGTCGGCGGCGCTCACGCCGTAGTGCCGGGTGAGGGCCTCGCTCCCCAGCGGATGGGTGAAGACGTGGGTGATGCGCAAAGCCTCCATGTCGTCGATGCAGGCCAGCCCGTCCATGTTTGTGACGTGGTGGATCCAGGTCACATGCTTGTCGCCGATGCCCTGGATCTCGTGGCTGCCATAGCCGTTGTTATAGAGCGTTGGACACTGGGTCGGCTCCAGCCCGACAATGCGGCATCCCGGAAAAGCCTGCTTGATCCGGTCGCCGGCGGCGATCGTGCCGGCGCTGCCCATGGCCGAGCAAAAGGCGCTGATGCCGCGCGTGCCCAGCCGCGCGCTGAGCTCCGCCTCGAGCCCGACGGCCGTGTTGCCGGTGACGTGGTAGTGGAAGCGGTAGTTGCCCATCTCGGCGAACTGGTTGAGGATGCGGACCGTGTCCGGATGCTCGCGGTTCATCCGATTGCACTCGTCGTAGATTTCCTTGACGTTGCTTTCGCTGCCGTGGGTCTTGATGATGCCGGCGCCATAGCTCTCGATCTGCTCAAAACGCTCGCGGCTCATTCCTTCCGGCAGAATCACCATGCCTTTGAAGCCCGCCCGCCCGCTCACCCACGCCCCGCCGATGCCGTAGTTGCCGGTGCTGGGGAACACCAGGGTGTGCTTCTCGCGATCAAGCTCGCCCCGCACGTACTTCTCGATCATGCAGGAGTAGGCCGGGCCGACCTTGTGGCTGCCCGTCGGAAAGTCCTTGGCGACCATGACCACGATTTCGGCGTCGACGCCCGTCAGTGACTTCGGCATGACGAAGTAGTTGGGCCGGCCCGTGGCCGGGTCCATCCAGTTCATGTTGAAAAGGTTGATCGGATCGAGGGGCGCGTTTGTTCGGGCCGCCGCCGCGCGGGCGCGAATGTCCGGCGGGGCGGTCTCCGGGCGCAAGAGCTCATCAAAGGTAGGGGCAAGAAGTGTTGTCATGTGTCTCCAGAATCAGATATCGAGCGTAACGCCGGCCGCAGGGGCGCTGACCACGCCGTCAAAGACGCGGGAGGCCTCGGCCAGATAGACGTCCAGCAACCCGGCGTCAATGTTTTCGCCTTCCAGATGGACCAGGGCAAGCCGCCGCGCGCCAGCGCGCTGGGCAAGCTCGGCCGCCGCTTCGGCCGAGCTGTGGCCGTGGGCGCCCATCTTGAATTCGGGCGTCAGGGTGGCGCTGAGGGCCGCGTCATGGACGAGCAGGTCGGCGTTGGCTGCCAGTTCAAGCACGGCCTCGGTGGGCATCGTATCGCCGGTGAATGCAAGGGTGGCCATCCTCGCTTGCGCCGGCGGATGGCCGCCGTCGGTGGCCCCGCCATCGAGGATTTCGAATCGGCCGCCCAGGACCGGGGCCCAATCACTATGAACCATCGGCCAGGTGCGCAGCACAATCTCGGGGTGGATCCGTGTCACGGCGGGCTTATCGGCGGGCAGGGTGATGCGCGGGATTTGCCGGGCGCGCGCCGACAAAATCGGATCGCCATAGCTGTGCTCAATCAGTCCGTCCAGCGACACGCACGTGATGTCACTGGCCACGACGGTCGGCAGTTGATCGTGATCGGCGAGTTTGAGCGCCCACCACAGGGCCAGCATGGGATAGCCCAGGGCATGGTCTCCATGTCGATGGGTGACGAAGAGATGCGTGATTTCTCCGGGCGAGACGCCGGCGGCATCGAGTTGCTGGAGAATCGCCGGCCCGCAATCGATGAGGATGGTCGCAGCCCCGGCGCGGATGAGATAGGCGCAATTGGCGGCGCCGTGGCTTGGCAGCGCTGAGCCCGTGCCGAGGAAAATAACTCGAATCACCATGGCGCTTTGGATTCATGACAAAACGAATTCGCCTCTGGCCCCAGTCCTGTCGATGATCCTTACGGGTTATACCATGCCCCGCGGCGCTTATTTGACGCCCGCGCAACTCCCCCTAGAATCTACCCATGGCAAGCCCGCTATCCCCGTCCGACGAACGTGGTCTCAAGGCGTTTTCGCTCGACTCGCAGATCCGCCGCGCGTTTTTTGACCTGTCCGCCAGCACCATCTGGCGTTTGGCCGAGGAGGTTCCCGCGGCCTCGGGCGCGCTCGGGCTGACGTATACCCGGGATGGCAAGGACGAGACCATCAACGTGCTGCTCCGCCCAACCGGCCTGCTCACCGAGCAGATGAACTACTACCACACGGTCTCGAATGTGCTGTTGGAGGCGCTCAAGCGCATCCCCGACATGTATCTCGAGAACGCGGAGATTCGCAAGACGGTGCCGCTCGACCCCGACCATGAGGCGCTCCTGCGCGAGACGTGGACACCCCAACATCGAAACAGCCATTGTGTGTTTGGCCGACTGGACGCCATGGCCGATTTCGTCAGCCCGTCGTGGAAAGACTCGCTCGAGTTTGTCGAGCCCAATCTGGTCGGCGTGGGCGGTATCGTCCTGGTGCCAGGGGCCGAAAAGGTCGTGATGGATCACATCTGGCCGGCCCTGCGCACCGTCGCGCCGAGCCTGCACCTGGAGGCCGGCGAGGACCTGCGCTCGCTATTTTTGCGCGAACTGCAAGATCATCTGGAGACCATCGGCCGGCCGGGTGGGACGGTTGCCCTCGCCGACCCCAAGTATTCGGGCGATGGCCCCAGCGAGCTTGGCCCGCTCGCGGAGTGGTTCCGCTCGCAGGGCGTCGACGCGGTCTACGTGGACCCGACCGAACTCGCATTCAGCAAAGACGAAGTCCGTTACGAGGGGCGCAAGATCGATGTCGTCTACCGCGACTACGAGACCCGCGACTTTCTCGACTTTGCCGAGTGGGGCGGCGATCCCGTCGTGCCACGCACGCTCTTTGCGCGCAATCAAATGGTCTCATCTCTGGGCGGCGATTTCGATCACAAGAGCGCCTTCGAGATCTTCACGGATCCGCGCTTCGCGAGTTTCTTCACCACCGGGGAGCGCCAACTGCTGCGCCGGCACATTTTGTGGACGAGGGTGTTGTCCGAGCGTAAGACCGCGGACTACCACGGCGATGAGGTCGATCTGCCCGCATTCACCCGGGCGCATCGCGACACACTCGTCCTCAAGCCGAATCGAAGCTATGGCGGCGATCGGGTGCTCATCGGGCCGACGGTGAGCGAATCGGACTGGGATCAGGCCATCCAGACCGCAAT
>JAGOCU010000161.1:0-1935 GCA_017998555.1 Thermoflexales bacterium | reverse complement strand
GCTGGCGCGCTGAATGCCCAGACGACATTTGCCGTGAAGCGCTTCGACGCGGAGGTGCCGGTCCTGCTCGACGACGCCTCGCCCCGATTCTCGACGATCGCGCAGCAGGTTCGCCCGCTCATGCCAGGCCAGCCGCTGTCGGCGGCATGGCGAAAATACGCCGAGACCGAACGCGCTGCCCCTGTGGTGGATGTCGACGGTTCGCCCATTGGCCTCGTGACCGGCAAGAGCGTCTTTGACTATCTGTCGATGCGGCTTGACATGGCCGATGCGCCGTTCCGCCAATTGATCAGCGTGTCGTGTCAGCATGCCTGCGACACAAATGCCCAGCGATTTCTGAAGACCGATCGCGTCTCCGATCACAGGGCCCGCATGACCCAGACCCAGCGTGATGACTTCTTCGTCGTCGACGCTGACGGCAAATACGTCGGCATTTGCACCAAGGCCGATGTCCTGCGCCCGCCGCGCACCCTGCTTGTGCTGGTTGATCACAACGAGGCCGGGCAGGCCGTCTCTGGTCTCGACGAGTCCGAGGTGCTCGAGGTGCTGGATCATCATCGCCTGAACACCATTGGCACGGCCACGCCAATCGCCTTCCACATTGATATCGTCGGCAGCACGTCGACCCTGGTCGCTGAGAGCGCGCGCGAGGCTGGTTTGACGCCAGCCCGGGCGATCGCCGGGATGCTGCTCTCTGGCATTCTTTCGGACACACTGGTCTTCAAGAGCCCGACCACAACGGCCCGCGACAAAACCGCGGCAACCTGGCTGGGCCGGGTCGCGTTTGGCGT
This sequence comes from Thermoflexales bacterium, assembly GCA_017998555.1. Classification (GTDB taxonomy): domain Bacteria; phylum Chloroflexota; class Anaerolineae; order J036; family Brachytrichaceae; genus Brachythrix. The sequence goes on along the minus strand of JAGOCU010000161.1, from coordinate 1,144 downwards.
GGATGACGTAGACGAGCCCCTGGCGGAGTACGGAAACCAATTGCTTCGTTCGGGGGCTGATGTATCCGGCCGCTCGGCGCAGGACATTGTCGGGGTCGATTTCAAGGCGTTTGAAAGCGGCGCGGTCAAGTTCGGCGTCGCCCAGGTCGAGGTCGACAACTTGTACGCCCTTGACGAACGCATTCCCGAGATCCGAGGCGCGTTGCGGGACGCCTGTCAGCAGCGGGGTCTTGATTTTGTCGCGTTGATGGTGACTGACATCGTTGAGAATGACAGTATGCTGATTGCCGACGGCGACACGCGCAAACTTGTATCCATGCCGTATCGGCAGCGCGACTATGCGCTATGGGAGATGCCCGGTGTCGTATCCCGGAAGAAGCAACTCCTTCCGACGCTTCTCGGCCTTCTTGAAGGCTAGTTATGTTTTGTTTGACAGCGATTCTGCCGTGAACAGAGCGTGTCCGTCTAGATTGTGCAAAGCCTAAGCAGTAGCGCGACTATGGAAGCAGTGGGAATCACCCGACTGCCGGCGAGTCGTGGGCAGGATCTGGCGCTGATTGATCGTATTCAGCGGGGGGACAGCGAGGCGATCGAGGACTTTTGCCAGGAGTTCGGTCAGGCAATTGCCCGCTATTCGCGGCGATTCGCAAATACACTGTCGTTTGAAGAGATCGAAGACATCGCCCAGGTGACGCTGATCGGCGCCATTGAGGGCCTTGACAAATTCAAAACGAACAGCAGTCTCAAGACCTGGGTGCTGAGGATCGCCCATCACAAGCTGGTCGACGCGGTCCGCCGAGGCGGCACGCGCGACCGCCGCGAAACGGTGTTCGCTGAGATGCCCGAGGAGTGGGAACCCGAGTTTCCAGACGTTCCCGAAGATTTGATGGTGACCCGTGAACAGCAGCAACGGGTTGCCGCGGCCCTGAATACGCTGCCGGATCTCGAGCGTGCGGTCATCACCCTGCGCTACATCGAAGACATGGATACGTTGCAGATCAGCGAGATCATCAACAAAACGCACCGCACCACCCAAAAGCTGCTGACCGACGCTCGCGCGCATCTCCGGCGCCTGTTGTCGTCCGCGGAGGCCCTTTCATGAACCCGGCCCAGCTTCCCGGACATAACAACGGCCTCGTCCCGC
>JAGOCU010000160.1:2929-5845 GCA_017998555.1 Thermoflexales bacterium | reverse complement strand
CGCCCCCGGCACGCGCGCTTCTACGTTGATATCGGGGGTCAGGAAGGCCGCTGGAAGGCGGAGGGCGGTGTGCCGTCAATGGTGAAGGATGCCCGCCACCTGCGCGACGTATTGACCGAGCGCGGGCACGTCGTCGCTTACGTTGAGGACAAGAACGGTCGCCACACCGAAGCCGACTGGCGCCGCCGCTTCCCCGCGGCGCTTGAGTGGTTCCTCGCCCCCAGCCGCAGGCCGGATGGTCTGCAGGGCTTCAAACATCGACTCGGAGACGTCTGGTAGGCCCGAATTCCACTCAGCCTGCGGCGGTCGGAGCGAGCGGCCCGGTGCGCGTGATGCGCAACGCAACCAGGCCCGCCACAATCGCCATGACCCCGGTCACGGCAAAGGCAAATCCATACGCCCCGAACTGCTCTCGAATGGCGCCTCCCAGCGCGCTGGACAACGCGGCCCCAAGTTGATGCGCGCAGAACACCCAGCCATAGACCAGACCGACGTTTTTCCGTCCGAAATTGTCCGCCACCAGCACCTGGGTGGGCGGCACGGTCGCGATGTAGTCGAGGCCGAACAGGATCATGAAGAAAGACAGGCCGACTTCCTCGGTGAAGAACGGCAGCAACAGCAGCGCGGCGCCTCGAAAGACATAGTAGACCAGCAGGAGCTTGCGCGGGTCGACGCGGTCCGTCAGCCAGCCCGAACCCATGGTTCCGGCAAAGTTCATCACGCCCATCACCGAAAGCAGACCGGCCGCGGTCAACGCGCCGAGACCGCAATCGGCGGCGTAGGCCATGAAGTGGGTGCCGATGATGCCGTTACTTGAGAACCCGCAAACGAAAAAGGTGCCGGCCAGCAGCCAGAAGGTTGGCGAGCGCAATGCGACGGCCATCACGCCGCCGGTCGTCGACTGGGTTCTCGATGGCGGCGCGACGCGGTCCGATGCGGGAGCGCCATAGGGGCGTAAGCCCTTCTCGGCAGGATCGTCGCGCAGAATCAGCCCTACCGGGACGATGATGAGCGCAGCCAAACCGGCGACGACGAGGGACGTCGTGCGCCAGCCCAGCCCGATCACCAGACTGGTCAGGGCAGGCGTGAAGATGAGCTGGCCCGCGGACGTCGCCGCGCCAAAGATTCCGCTGACCAGGCCGCGCCGGCTGTAAAACCAGCGATTGGCGACGCTTGCGCCAATCACGGCGCCACCGAGTCCGGTGCTAAGGCCGCTCAGCGCGCCCCAGACCAGGTCCATCTGCCAGACCTCGCGCATGGCGGCGCTGACCGCGCACGAAACGGCCATCAGCACGATTCCGGCGATGGCCACCCGTCTTGGCCCGAAGCGGCCGATCAGCGCGCCGGCAAAGGGCGACCCGAGTCCAAATACGACGAGTCCGAGCGAAATCGCGAGCGAGATCGCGCTGCGCTCCCAGCCCGTGTCCTGCATGATGGGGACGAGCATGATGCCCGGAATTGAGCGCACGCCTGCTGCCACGAGGAGGAGCAGGATGGTTGCCCCGACAACATACCAGCCGTAAAACACCCGGCGTCCCTGTGCGTTTTGCATGGCGCCAGATTCTAGTGGCTATCGCTTCGTGGTGCGACCGGGAGCACCCGTCTGGTCCGCACGCCGAGCGCCCCGCGTTGGCCGACTAAACGTTATAATGTCATGACAATATGACACGTGTGGATCGCAAGTCCCCGATGCCTTTGTATTTCCAGCTCAAGCGATTGCTCCTGGAAAAAGTCACCACCCACGCCTGGAAGCCGGGTGACCTGGTGCCGAGTGAACAGGAGCTTCAGGTTGGCCATCAGCTCAGCCGGACGACGGTGCGTCAGGCATTGACCGAACTGGTTGCCGAGGGTTATCTCGTACGCCAGCGCGGGCGCGGCACGTTTGTGGCGCAGCCCAAGTTCGAACACAGCCCGCTGCGCCGGCGCGGGATCAGTCAGTATCTGATCGCCCAGGGGCTTACGCCGGGCCTGCGTGTCCTCGACGCGGATTGGGCCCATCCGACGCCGGCGGTGCGCGCGGCGTTGCAGCTCGAGGCGGGCCAGCGGGCCTATCGCATCCGGCGCCTGCGGCTCGCCGACGATCAGCCGATTGGCGTCCTGACCTCATGGCTGCCGGAAGCGGTCGCGCGGGCGATCGACACGGCTGCCCTGAATCAGGGCGAATCGTTGCATTACTTGCGCAATCTTCCCCAGATGCTCAAAACGCGCGCCACGCGCGCGATCGAAGCCGTGCCGGCTCGTGAGGAAGAAGCGCGCCTGTTGTTGTCCCGCAAAGGCGCGCCGATGCTCATGATCGAGCGGACGGTCATTGGCGCCGATGGCGCGCCCGTTGAGTTTATGCGCGCGGTGTACCGGGGTGATCGCCTGAAGTATCAGGTGCCCGACGATTAGGAGTCTTCCTGACTAGATCCGGAGAGATCACCATCTTCGCGCGAAGCGCGGGGATGGTGATCTCTCCCATGTATTTCAGGATGACTTCTCGAGGCGGCTGGCGGCCGCGTTGAAGGCTGACCACCCCAGCGCCACATCCGATGGTGTCGTGCGCCAGTTGCTGAACGCCGCGCGCAAACCGGCTACACCCTTGAACCGGGTCGGGGTCAGAAACACGCGCCCATCATCCCGGAGCGCCGCGGCAAATCGGCCCACGCGTTCGGCGGTCGGCGCGTCGGTCAGCGTGAAGCACACGACATTCATCCGGACCGGCGCGAGCAGCCGAAATTGATCCGAGCGCTCGATTCGGGCAGCCAGATCTGAGGCGCAGTCGCAGCATTGCTCGACGATGGCGCGAAAGCCCGCCCGTCCGTAGGCGGTAAGGCTGAACCAGGCCGGGAGCGCGCGGAGGCGGCGGGACGATTCGGGCGCCATGTGAACGTAGTCTGGCGGATCGCCGACGTCGCCGATGTAGGCGGCGGTGTT
>JAGOCU010000160.1:0-2829 GCA_017998555.1 Thermoflexales bacterium | reverse complement strand
AGCCCGCCCGTCCGTAGGCGGTAAGGCTGAACCAGGCCGGGAGCGCGCGGAGGCGGCGGGACGATTCGGGCGCCATGTGAACGTAGTCTGGCGGATCGCCGACGTCGCCGATGTAGGCGGCGGTGTTCTGGAACACCTGCGCTTGCGCGGCCGGGTGGCGGGTAAAAACCATGGCGCTGTCATAGGGCACATTCAGCCACTTGTGGGCGTCGATGGTGATCGAGTCGGCCAGCTCCAGCCCGTCCACCCGATCTGCGTAGCGGGGGGAGCACCGGGCGAAGCCGCCGAATGCGCCGTCGACATGCAACCAGAAGGGCGTGATGGCGCGCATCGCGGCGATGGCGCGCAGGTCGTCGAAATCCACCGTGTTGACCGTCCCGGCGTTGGCGATGACGATCGTCGGTGTTTCGGGCTCGGACTGCAGCGCGCGAGCTAGGGCCGGCAGATCCACGGCCTCCCGATCATCCGGCAGCACGGGCACGTGCGTCACCGAGGCGCGCCCCAGCCCGAGGATTGAGAGAGCCTTGAGGCTGCTGCTGTGCGGCTCGCCGCTCAGCACCCGGATGCGGGGCAGGGCGCTTATGCCGTCGCGTGCGACGCTCACCCCGCGCTGCGCGGCCAACCACTCGCGGCCCGTCGCCAGACCGGTCATGTTTGCCATCGTTGCGCCGCTCACAAATGTGCCGCTGAACGACTCCGGCAACCCAAACAGGTCGCGCAGCATGGCGATGGCTTCATCCTCGATTTGCGGCCCGGGCGAGTTGGCCCGGACGGGCATATTCACGTCATAGATGCTGGCCAGCCAATCCCCCATTACGGCCGCCGGCGTCGTCCCGCCCGTGACAAATCCCCAGAAACGCGGCCCGTTGCTGGCCGGCATCGCATCGCCAAAGCGGGCTGCGAATTGACGCAAGGTTTCCAGGCCGCCGACTCCGGTTTCGGCCAGAGAATGGAAGGGCGCGGGCGCATACGGTGTTGCCGCGGGCAGGGTGTCGAGGCGATCCAGGTATGCGGCGCCGTAGTCAGCCGCAAGATTGAGCAAGCGGTGGAAGTCATCGCGGTCGCGGGCAAGCAGGCTGTTCATGGCGCGTCTCCTGGCTCAAGCCGCCCACGCGGCGGCTGGCGGGCGCCACGCTACCACACCCGATTTCGGAGTAACATCCTGGCTGCCATGCAGTTCACCGACCTCGCGCTCGCTCCCGCTGTTGATCTGGTCCGCTTGATTCGGTCCAGGAAGATTTCGCCGGTGGAGATCCTCGACGCGGTCTACGCCCGCATCAAGACCCATGATCCTCGGGTGAATGCGTTTTGCGCGCTGACCGAGGAATCGGCCCGCGCCCGGGCCCGGTTGGCTGAGGCCCAGGTCGCCGCCGGCGAAGCGCTTGGCCCGCTGCATGGCATCCCGGTCTCGATCAAGGACCTGCTGCTGACCCGCGGCGTGCCGACTCGGCGCGGATCCGCCATCTATGCCGATTTCATCCCCCAGGAGAATGCGCCCGCGGTCGATCTGCTTCAGACTGCGGGCGCGATTGTGATCGGAAAGACGACAACGCCGGAACTCGGCTGGAAGGGCGTCACCGACAGCCCGCTGACCGGCGTGACCCGCAATCCGTGGAATCTCGATCTGACCCCGGGCGGCTCTTCGGGCGGCGCGGCGGCTGCCGCCGCGCTGGGAATGGGCCCGCTGGCGGTTGGCACCGATGGGGGCGGCTCAATTCGCATTCCCGCTTCGTTCACCGGTGTGTTCGGGCTCAAGCCCTCGTTTGGCCGCGTGCCCGTTTTTCCGCCCAGCGCGGTCGGCGTGATGTCGCATGTCGGGCCAATCGCGTTTGGGGTGCGGGATGCGGCACTGATGTTGAACGGGATGACCGGCGCTGACAGGCGCGATCCGTTCTCGCTGCCCGCCGATGGGACGGACTATCTGGCGGCCTGCGACGGCGGCGTGCGCGCCTTGAGGGTCGCCTGGAGCCCAACCCTGGGCTATGCGCCGGTAGATTCTGAGGTGCGCACGTTGTGCGAGCGGGCCGCCCGTGTGTTTGCGGATGAGCTCGGCTGCGAGGTGGAGGAAGCTGATCCAGGGTTTGCCAATCCGGCCCCGCACTTCAAGTTGTTGTGGGCGTGTGGATTGGGCGCGGCGGTGCGCGAGTACTTCCCCGTGTGGGCCGATCGCATGGATCCCGGGCTTGTGGCCATGGTCCGCGAATACGACCACGCCACCGGCGCCGAGCTCGCCGGCGCGCACGCGGAACGTTTGAAGCTCTATGACGTGCTGCGGCGCTTCTTTGAGCGCTATGATCTGCTCCTCACCCCGACCATGCCGACCACAGCCTGGCGGGCGGGAGTGCCCATCCCGGGCGAGATCGCCGGCGCATCGACTGCCGAGTTTCGATATACGCCGTTTACGTTTCCATTCAATATGAGCGGGCATCCGGCTGCCAGCGTGCCGTGCGGGCTGTCGTCGGCCGGGATGCCAGTCGGGTTGCAAATCGTTGGTCGGCGTTGGGCCGAAGCCCAGGTGCTTCGGGCCGCCGCCGCCTTTGAGGCCGCCCGCCCCTGGCCGCGCCCGCCGCTGGCCCTGCTGTAGGCGCGGGCTTTAGCCCGCGCAACGACCTTAAGTGTGCTGCGCGGACTGAAGCCCGTGCCTACATCCCGCGCCTAACCCGTCTTCCAGGTCAGCCAGCGCGTCACACGGATCTCGAAGACCGCGCCGTAGTCCGAATCGGTGTTGATGTCCCAGCCGTACTTGGTTTTGAATGCCGCGGCGAGATCGGCGGGGAAGGGCGCCTCGACCCGCGCTGCCACGCCCTCCGCCAGGGCCGGCTTGTCGCC
>JAGOCU010000159.1 GCA_017998555.1 Thermoflexales bacterium | reverse complement strand
CCCGATCACGACCACCCGGCCGCCCCGCGGTGAGCGGGCCAGAAACGGGTGCGCGTCGCGCATCAGCGCCAGGTTCGCATCGACGTTGACCCGCATCACCTTCTGCCACAACTCGGTGGACAAAGCCGCGATTTTCGCGCTCTTCGGGAAGATACCCGCGTTCACCACCAGCATATCGAGACCGCCAAAACGTTCGACCGCACGGGCGATGACGTCCCGCATCGCGGCTTCATCGGTGATATCGCACTGCGCTCCGAGACAGGCCGGATCGTTCGACCAGCGCCCATCAACCAACGGTTGCAGATCAACACCCACCACCGCCGCGCCGCGTTTGAGCAGCGCTTCTGCGCACGCCTTGCCAATCCCCGAGGCCGCCCCGGTCACCAGCGCCACCTCGCCGGCCAGGATGGGCGGCTGGCCCGCCCGGCGCAGCTTGGCCTGCTCGAGATCCCAGTACTCGACATCAAAGAGCTGCGGCGCCGGAAGCGCCACCCACCCGCCCAGCGCATCAGCGGTCTCAAAGATGTCCATCGTATGGCGATAGACCTCCTCGGCGATCGCGGCATCCCGCGGCGTGCGGCCGGCGGCGATCAGACCGAGCTCCGGATCGAGCGCAATCCGCGGGGCCGGGTCGAGCATGACAAGGTCGGGCGTCGCGGCGCGACTGACGGCCAGCGCCGCGCCTTCGCGCAGTCCGCGCGTGGCAAAGTAGCGTTCGTATGCGGCGACATAGCCAGGCACATCCCGCCCCAGCATCGGCACGCGCTTGGTGCGGATGATGTGATCGGGCGTCGCCGGTCCCTGCTGGCTGAGCGCCTCCAGATCGGGCCGGCGAGCAAAGGCCAGACTGCGGGTGTCGGCGTGAAGTGAGACGATCATCGGCGCCCCTGCGGCGTCCGATATCGCCTTGCGCAGATCGGCCATCATCCGCGCGCGATCCAGGTCCGGCTCTGGCGCGCCCTGCGCGGCGTGAGCGGCACGGGGTCCGGCATGGCGCTCGGCCAGTTCGACAAGAGCGATCATCCGCTCGTACGATTCACGGGCGCTCGACCCAAACGAGAAGATCCCGTGACCCATCAACACCATCCCGATCGTCCCGGCATGGGCCTGTATCGGCCACGCGCCAGCCACAGCCTTCGCCAGCTCAAATCCGGGCATCACATACGGGATGATGACCAGGGTGTCGCCATACACCGCGCGGATGCGGGCCTCTCCGTCCGGGGTGTTGGTCAGCGCAACGACCGCATCCGCGTGCGTGTGGTCGACCCACTTGAACGGCAGCAGCGCGTGCAGAATGGCCTCCACCGATGGCGCGGGCGCGCCGGCATTGGTCATGTTGTTCTTCAGTTCGGCCGCCATCTGGGCGTCGCTCATGCTGTCAAGCCGGGACAGTTTCAGCAAATGCGTCATCCGGCAGGGCGAAAATCCCGCCGGCTGGATGGTCTCGAGATCCCAACCGCTGCCCTTGACAAACAGGATGTCCTCGTCTTCCCCGACGATATTGGTGATCCGCAGTTTGACCGACGTGTTGCCGCCGCCGTGCAGGACCAGGGTCTTGTCCCGCCCGAGCAGGCGGGAGGTGTACGCGCGAAGTTCAAGATCGGAGCGGCAGGCCGCCGCATCAGCGTCATTCCACAAAGATTGCATGGGGCCCATTGTAGAGATATCAGACGCTTCTGGCGAGGTCATGATCGCCGCGATTCGCGCGGGGATCGTGACCTCGCCAACCGGGCTGAAAGCATTCAATACTCCAGCGCAGGCGCATCCGTATCATCGAGCAGCGCCGCATCATCCAGCATCTCAGCCGCGGGGTCGCCCGCTGCGCCGCGCGCGCACAACGTGCGATAGTCGCACAGCGCGCAGGTCTGCAGGCGCTCGGTTTTCTCGAACGCGGCCTCGCCGGATCGCGCTCGAATCGCGGCGACCATGGCTGACAGGCGCCGACCATCGGCCTCAAAATCCGCGCGGCTATACGGCACATCCACCCACGGACGCTCGGGATAGTTCGCCAGCCAGTAGCGCATGCTCAACCGGTCCGGGTCAAAAGCCCGACCGGCGTTATACGGCGCGCCGGCCGCCGCCAGCGCGTACAGATACACCCGGGTCTGCAGCCGGTCGCGGAAAAATGCGGGCGGCGGCGGCCTCGGGCCGCGCAAGGTTTTCCAGTCCACGATCACCGCCCCGCCGTCGTCATCCACGGCCAACAGATCGAAGCGGGCGTACAGCCGGGATCCCCCCACGACGCAGGCCAACTCGAGCTCGGGCGTGCGCCGGGCCGGCAGAGCCGACAGATCAGTCGCCAAAAACCGTTCCCACCAGACTGCCAGCTCCACGTCCAGGGACCCGTCGCTCTCAGCGCCCGCGGGAAGCCCCAGCAGGCGCCGCTCTATCCAGCGGTGCAGCGTCTTTCCCTGGCGCAGATAGGCCTGGCGATCGAGCGCAGTCAAACCCTCCGGCCCCTCCTCGACCATCGGCCAGGCCTGGCGCGCAACAAAGCGCAAGTAGAACCGACGCGCGCAGGCATCGTAGTCGGCCAGGCTGTGCTGGCTGAAGACGAATCCCGGATCAAGCTCACCCATCGTGCCCGAGTGCTGGTTTGTGACCGACATACAGGCCGCGCCCCATCAAGCCATCGTCAAAGGCCTCTACCGTCAATCCGGCGTCGACAAAAGCCGCGATCATCTGCTCGCGCGTCCACAACCCGAGCTCGAACCGCTCCACGAAATTCTCAACGCCATCCGGCGTGCCGACCAGATAGTGCATTTCCATGATCGCGAGAGATCCCTGCAGATCACTGACATTCATGCGGCAGACATGAAAGTTGCGTTGGTCGATATAGCGCGAGTGCACGCTGCCGGGAAACCATGCGTCTGGAGTGAAGAAGGGTTCGATAACCAGCCAGCCGCCCGGCGCGACATGCCGGGCCATATTGGCGACGGCCTGGCGCAGACCGGCTTCGGTCCGGGCATGCCCGATGGCGCTGAACAGGCACACGACCGCGTCGAACGTCTTGCCCAGATCAAAGGTCAGCATGTCGGCCTGATGCAAGGGGATATCGCGATGCCGCTGGTGGGCGATCTCCAGCATATCGGGGCTTGCATCGAGACCCTCGGCCTGAAAGTGCATTTTGAGATAGGCCAGATGGGCGCCCGTGCCGCACGCCACGTCGAGCAGGGTCGCGCCGTCGCGCACGCCGCGCGCGTCCAGAAGCCAGCGCAGCGTGTCCGCCTCGTGGGCGTAGTCCTTGAAGGCGTAAATGGCGTCGTAGAGACGCGCCGAGCGGCCGTAGTCAGGTTCTGGATGTGTCATTTGTTTCAAGGCCCTGCGCGCTGAGCGCAAGAGCGAGAGCATTGGCGCCGTTCGATCGGCGCTCGGACCACGAGATGCGCAGCTCGCGCCGCGCGCGGGTGATGCCAACATACAACAGCCGCATCCGCTCGGCAATGTACTCCAGGCGGGCCATACGCGCCAGCCCGCGTTCGTCCATATTCGACGGCCGACCCTCCCGCAGCCCGGCCGCAATCTCCTCAAGCTGCGCCCGCGCCTCGAGCGCCGGATCGCGCCCGCCCAGATACCAGGCTTCGCCCCGAAACGGCGCGTCGGCATCATGCGGGAATTCCAGGGTGTCCATGCAGGTGAGATACACCCGGTCCCATTCCAGCCCCTTGGCCTTGTGCAGGGTCGTCACCGCCACGATGCCGGGTCGGGCCACAAAACCAGTCTCGAGGAGCGACTTGCTCAGGAATTGCTGGCGGTTGGCCGCGATGCTTTCAAGCTCGGCCGCCAACTCCGCCAGATCCCAGCGCGGGTGCAGGGCGGCCACCCGGCGCAGGCTGGTCGCCAGACTGTGCGCGATCGCCAGATCGGCATCCTGGCTGAACGTATCGTGGGCGATCGTCAGCATGAGCTGATCGATCGGCAGCGCGCTCGCCCGCACCCACTTGGATGCGCGCCCGGCGAGGGTCTGCATCTCGGTTGCCTCTTCCACGCTGACTTCGACCCGTTCGGGGAGCGCCGGCTCGGCCAGCGGCGAAGGAAACAGCAACCGCTCCGCCCAGGCCGATCGCAGCAGCGCATCCACGTGGTCTTGGCGAGGCTGCCGGGCGCTGGCGTCCTCGAGCGCCCGCAAGGCGCGGCGCAGCTCCATCAGGGTCTTGCCCTGCTGGGGAGACGCGCACAACGCCACCCCACTGGCCAGCACCTCGGCCACGTTGCGGACCGCCACCGAGTTGCGCAGATGGTCCTCGTAGAGCGGCCGCTCGCGCCGGCCCTGATTGACCTCGAGGCGGGCGACGATCTTCTCGCCAAACCCGTTGGTCGGGGCCAGAATCGCGCAGGTCGCTTCGGGGTGGTCGACGACAAAGCGCAAGGCCCCGCGCGCCACAGCGTCAGCCTGCGCGTCATCGTCGGCATAGGGCCGGGCCTGGATACCGCCCGGGGCATCGGCCGGATTGGGCTGCGGATCACCTGGGTCCGTTGGTCGGATCAGCGTCGCGGCCGACAGGGCAAGCTGCCGCGCCTCCCGTTCGGGATGGCGTTCCTCCGACCAGATCGCCAGACGGTTGGCCAGCGCGTATATTGCCGGCGCGCTTCGCCCGCTGACCGACAGCGGCAGACCGCGCACACCCGGCCGGCGCGGAAAATCATCCCGGAAAAACCGGACACTGGAGGCGGTGAAGGTGGTCATGATCGCCTGATTGGGATCGCCCACCCGGACCCAGTTGCCGCGTTCGCGCGACAGGCGCTCCAGGATGTCCTCCTGGAGCGGGGTGCTGTCCTGGGCTTCATCTTCGAGGATGTAGCAGAAGCGCTCGCCCAGCCGGCGCCGAAAACCGTCGTCATTGTCGAGGGCGGAAACGGCCCGCCAGATCAGATCGTCGAAGTCCAGCCGGCCGCCCGAACGCAGGATGTCCTCATATCGTTCGTACAGCCGCGCGCCCATGCGCAGGAATGGCGACACCGCCGAGCTTCCGCCCGGCGCTTCGCCGGCCTCGGCGAGGCGCGCCAGCAAGTCCGCGCTCGTCCAACGTAGATTCTTGGCCATCCGAATGACCTCGCGGGCGATGGCCTCGGTTTTGTCGCTCCAGTTCTCTTCGGCCTTGTCCCGCCGCGCGGCGCCGAGATCCGTCGGGATAAAGCTCAGCCAGTAGTCGCGGTTCTCGCGCTGATAGGCCCGGGACGCCTCGGGAATGGTCTGGCGCCCGCTCAACTCATCGTCCATCGCGAAATCGACGCTGATCCCGGCCAGATCCGGGCGCTCGCGGATGATGAGATAGGCCAGCCCGTGCAGGGTCAGCACCTTGTAGCCGACGTCGGCAATCGCCCCTTCCGCCGCCAGCATCGCCCGGATGCGGGCCCGGATGTTGTCGACCGCCGAGTTGGTGAACGTGACGATGAGGATTTCGCCTTCGGGCGGAATGCGGCCGCTCTTCAGCAGGCGGGTCGTGAGCGCCGCCAGGGTTTGGGTCTTGCCGCTGCCGGGCACAGCCGATACCCGCATCAACCCGCCTTGATATCGGGCGATTTCCTCCTGCTCCGGGCGCAGAATGAAGGCGGGTCGGATTGGCTCGCTCATAGCGCGCGTTGCAGGGCCCGCGCCAGCGCGCCGGCCTCCTCCTGTCCGCTCAGCCCGAGCTGGCTCGATGCCAGATACAGCCGGTCGCCGCAGCGATCGCACAACCCGACGATCACCCGCCGCAGCATGTCCTGCCGGGCGCGGTGCTCGTCCTCCTCCGACCAGAGCATGACCGCCTCAGGCTGGTCCTCCATCTCAAATCGCGCCCGCATCGCCTGCCACGAACGAGAGAGGACATACGGATGCGTCAGCGCCTGGTGAATCCGGTCATACCACCCGGATGCGTTGACGTCCAGCCAGATCTGC
>JAGOCU010000158.1:3027-5924 GCA_017998555.1 Thermoflexales bacterium | reverse complement strand
ACGACGATGGCGTTGCGCCCGAGCCAGGCGGTGGCCTTCTCGCGCTGGGCGGTCACGCCCACCACGCACTTGGTCGTGAATGCGTTGATCGCTCCGATCAGGACCTGCATCATTTCGAACAGGTTGTGGGCGATGATCGGCATCATCACGTTCAGCTCGAGCTGGCCGGCCTGGGCCGCCAGCGCAACGGCGTGATCGTTGCCCTGGACGTGGAAGCAGGTCATGTTGAGCATCTCGGCCATGACCGGATTGACCTTGCCCGGCATGATCGACGAGCCGGGCTGCACCGCCGGCAGCCGGATTTCGTCCAGGCCCGTGGTCGGCCCCGAGCTGAGCAGGCGGAAGTCATTGGAGATCCGGGTGAGGGTGATGCACAACGTGCGCATGCTGCCACTGAAATCGGCCGCGTCGGCCATGCTCTGCATGCCTTCGAACAGGTTGTCGCTCTCCTGCAGCGGCTGGCTGAGCAGGCGCGACATCACCTTGACCATCCCGGCGTGATAGGCCGGATGCGCGTTCAGGCCGGTGCCGGTGGCGGTCCCGCCGATGGGCATGCGGCGCAGCGCGTCGCCGGCGCGGGCGATGCGATCGGCGTCGCGGCGGACGGCTTTGGCATAACCGCCGAATTCCTGGCCGAGGCGGACGGGCACGGCGTCCTGCAGATGGGTGCGTCCGCTCTTGACCACGTCATCAAACTCGGCCGCCTTGGCCTCGAGCGCGGCGGCGAGGTCGCCGACGGCCTTGAGCAGGTCGGGCAGCCGCCACAAACAGCCCAGCCGGATCGCGGTCGGGATCGTGTCGTTGGTGCTTTGGGCCATGTTGACATGGTCGTTCGGGTTGACCGGCTTCTTCTCGGTCGCGGTCAGCCCCAGCCCGAGGATCTCGTTGGCCCGGTTGGCGAGGACCTCGTTGAGGTTCATGTTATGGCTCGTCCCGGCCCCGGCCTGGAACGGATCGACCACAAACTGGTCAGCCAGTTGGCCGGCCATCACTTCCTCGCAGGCCTGCATGATGGCCGCGGCGAGTTTGGGATCGAGCAGCCCGAGGTCGCGATTGACCTCGGCGGCCGCCCGCTTGATGGCGGCCATGCTCCACACGAAGGCGCGATACGGGCGCATCCCGCTGATGGGGAAGTTCAGGATGGCGCGCTGGGTCTGAGCGGCGTAGTAGGCGTTTGCCGGAACCTGCATCTCGCCGAGGGAGTCTTTTTCGATTCTGAAGCTCATGGGGTCTCTCCTTGTGTTTGATGAATGCTGAGTGGCCAGCCGAGACTCTGACGAGCCCGATACAACAGGTTTTCCGAATCGACATGGCCCGGCTTCGCCGGGCCATGTCGATTCGGGTTCATTGTGTCAGTCTTGGCCAAGAACCTCTGCGGCGCACTGCCTGGTCTTGAGATGAGCATAGCCGTCCGGCTTCGCGCCCGCCTCTGCCAACTGGCCAGGCCGGTTGGCCAATTACCAGCCTCTTTGTGTCTTTGCGCCTTTGGGGTGAAAACCCAAACGAATCAGCTCTTCGCGGCTTCGGTAGCCTTCTCCGCCCGGGCGGCGGCCCGCTCCTTGAGTTTGTCGGACAGCCAGTGCAGCCCGATCGGAAGGACAGATACGAAGACGATGGCGACGACGGCAATCTCAAAGTTGTCGTGGATGAAGGGGATCTGGCCAAAGAAGTAGCCGGCCAGGGTGGCCCCAACCGCCCAGATCAGCCCGCCCAACATGTTGTAGAAGATGAAGTCGCGGTAGTGCATTTCGACCGCCCCGGCGACGATCGGGGCGAAGGTACGGACAAAGGGGACAAAGCGGGCGAGGACGATGGCCTTGCCGCCATGCTTCTCATAGAAGGCGCGGGCCGCGAGCAGATAGTGCTTCTTGAAGAAGCGCGAATCCTCGCGGGCGAAAATGCGCGGGCCGGTCTTCTTGCCGAACCAGTAGCCCACGTTGTCCCCCAGCACCGCCGCGATGAAGGTGAGGGGGAGCAGGATGAAGATGTTGAACGGCCGCTCCGGAGCGACGGCCGACAGCGCGCCGACCGCGAAAAGCAGGCTGTCGCCGGGCAGAAAGAAGCCAAAGAACAGACCACTCTCGGCGAAGACGATGGCAAACAGCAGCACGTAAGCGAGGATCGGGAACGGTCCGCTGCCGAGGGTGGTAAAGACCTGGTCAATGAGTTGAAGCATGTGCGTGATCCGTGGTGGGTGACTCGTGCCGCGTTCTCGGAACCCGCATCACGCGCCCCGCGTTGGGTTTCAGGTGCCGAATTGGCGGTCGCCGGCGTCGCCGAGGCCGGGCATGATGTAGCCGTTCTCGTTCAGCCGCTCATCGAGGGCGGCCAGGTAAATTGGCACGTCGGGGTGGTCGGCATGCAGGCGCGCCACGCCCTCCGGCGCGCCAATCAAGCCGAGATACTTGATGGTCCGGGCCCCCCAGCGCTTGAGGATGTCGATGGTGGCGCTGGCGCTGCCGCCCGTGGCGAGCATCGGATCGAGGACCAGACACACGTCGACGGTGGGCTGGATGGGCAGCTTGTTGTAGTACTCGACCGGGCGCAGCGTGTGCTCGTCGCGATACAGCCCGATGTGCCAGACCTGGGCGTAGGGGACCATCTCAAGCACCCCGTCGACCATCCCCAGGCCGGCCCGCAGCACGGGCACGAGCCCGAGGCGGGCGCCCATCCGATGCCCCTTGGCGGCGCCCATCGGGGTTTCGACGCTGATCTCGACCGTGGGCATGTCGATGGTGGCGTCGACGAGCATCATCATCGCGATCTCGCGAATGAGTTGGCGGAACTTCTTGGGCTCGGTGGTCTTGTCGCGCAGGATCGCCAGCTTGTGGCGGATCAGGGGGTGCGTGGAGACGTGAAGCTCAGGCATCGCGGGACGATTTTACCGCAGGGGGGGG
>JAGOCU010000158.1:0-2927 GCA_017998555.1 Thermoflexales bacterium | reverse complement strand
TGTCATCCTGAGCGCGGCACACCAAGACGATGCATCAAAGTGCGTTACGGCCGCGCGAAGGACCCCTGTGACGTTGCGCGGATGCATCCGAAATCGGCAACAACACGCGTATACCGATTACCTCACGCCCGGGGTCACGTCACAGGGGTCCTTCGCTCGCCCCAGACGCTCGTCCCGGCCAGGACCCCGTGGGGCGAGCTCAGGATGACAAACCGCAAAAGTGTCATCCTGAGCGCGGCATATCGAGCGGATGCATCAAGATGGGTAACTGCCGCGCGAAGGACTCCTGTGACGTTGCGCGGATGCATCCGAAATCGGCAACAACACGCGTATACCGATTACCTCACGCCCGGGGTCACGTCACAGGGGTCCTTCGCTCGCCCTTGGCGCTCGTCCCGGCCAGGACCCCGTGGGGCGAGCTCAGGATGACAAGTGCGGGGAGGCCGCGCCGCCATCGCATCTCCCCGCAAACAAATCCCCGGGCGAGCTCAAGATGACATTTGAGCTACATCAGGTCATCCCAAAGGTCGCGCCACTTTGGATTCATCGATCGAATCAAGGCCAGCTTCTTGGCCCGCGTCCAGCCCTTGATCTGCTTCTCGCGCTCGATGGCGGACACGACTTGGTTCGTCTCCTCAAAGTAGACAAGCCTCTTGCACCCATAGCGCTTGGTGAAGCCATCCAGCGCGCCCGAGCGATGCTCCCCTATTCGGCGGAGTAGGTCATTCGTCATGCCCGTATAGATCACGCCGGTCACACTGGCCACGATGTACACGTAGTACGCCTTCACCCGCCCCCAACACCCCCCACCAACTCCCTGGCCCGGGCGGCGCGCACATTGCCCTCGCTCACCATCTGAGCGGCGACGCGCTCGACCTGCTCCCCGGTCGCGCCGGCGGCGATGGCGACCTGGCGCGCGTGCAGGCCCATGTGTCCGCGCTGGATGCCCTCCATGGCCAGGGCCCGGATCGCCCCGAAATTCTGGGCCAGCCCCACGCACACGATCACCTCGGCCAGCGCCCGCGCGCCCGTCACACCGAGGATCTTCAGCGCGACCTGGGCGCTGGGATGGCTGCGGGTCGCCCCGCCCACCGTGCCGACCGCCATGGGCAGCGCAATCTCGCCGACCAGCGCACTGCCCTCCGCGTTCAGGCGCCAGCGCGTCATCGACCCGTAATGACCATCCCGGGCCGCCCAGGCATGCGCGGCGGCTTCGACCGCCCGCCAATCGTTGCCGGTCGCCATCAGGACCGCGTCGATGCCGTTCATCACCCCCTTGTTGTGGGTGACTGCCCGATACGGATCGCGCTCGGCGAAGATCGACGCTTCGACAATGCGCTCGGCCGCGGCCATGGCCTCGGCCGCATCCTCGCTCAGCGCGGCGACCGGGATCTCGCAGCGGGCCGAGGCCAGCCGCTTCGTGCTGTAGTTCGACAAGATGCGCAGATTGACCCGCCCGCCGGTCAGGGCCTCGATCCGCGGAGCGAGCGCCTCGCAGGCGGTGTTGATCAGGTTGGCCCCCATCGCGTCGCCGCAGTCGTAGAGGACATGGACGATCAGCATGTCGCCAATCCGACGCAGTGCCGCAGAATATTGCGTGTCCATGTCGGATTGCGACGGACGTAGAGACGCAATATTTTGCGTCTCTACGTCCGCCGCAATCACCCGCCCTTCGATCCCCACCGCCCGGGCATGCGTGCTGCGGGTCGAAGGGTTGCCCGTGTTCAGCCACGTGATCAGGTCCGGGGCCTCGGCCGCGATGCGGGCCAGGGCGGCGTCGAGGTCGGGGACGTCGAGGGTCTGGATCTGCCCGATCATGATCGGGTCGGTGCTGCTGGCGGTGAACCCGCCCCGGGCCCGGGTGAGCTTGGCCGCATAACCGCAGGCTGCCACCACCGAGGCCTCCTCTACGACCATCGGCACCAGCACATCCCGGCCGTTCACCCGGAAATTCTCGGCGATGCCGAGCGGCAGGGCATAGGTGGTGATGACGTTCTCAATCATGTGGCCGGCCTGCTCGAGGCCAAGCCCGGCCCGGGCCGCGGCGACATCGGCGTCGCTCAACCCCACCGCGCGGGCGATGGCCTCCAGGCGCTGATCGATGGGCAAGCTGCGCAGGCGGGGGAGATTGAGGGCGTCAGTCATGGGTTGCAGTATGCCTTTGGAACACGGATATGGTTCGGGAGAGATAGCCGCCGGCTTCGCCGGCGGCTATCTCTCCCGAACCATATCGACCGGCGCGCCGAGGGCCTTGTCGTAAACCTCGAGCAGTTGCTCGGCGGCGCGGCGCCAGGTGAACTGCTGGGCGCGCTTCTGGCCGGCCTCGATGGCAAAGGCGCGCCACTGCTCGTCGCGCAGGGCCTTGTCCAGGCCGGCGGCCAGCGCGTCGACATCATACGGATCCACCATCAGCCCGGTCTGGCCGACGACCTCGGGCAGCGACGATACATTCGAGGTCACGACTGGCACGCCGCTGGCCATGGCCTCGAGCAGGGGCAGGCCGAAACCCTCGTAGAGCGAGGGGAAAGCGAAGGCCCGCGCGTGCCGATAGAGGGTCGGCAGATCGGCATCATCCGCAAAACCGATGAAGTTAACGCTTTGCCCAAGCCCCAGAGCCGCCACCTCGGCCACGACTTCCTCATACAGCCAGCCCCGCCCGCCCGAGATCACCAGATTCGGCGGCGGGCCTGCCGGCCAATCGCGCAGCACTTTGGCAAAGGCCCGCACCAGATTCAGATGGTTTTTGCGCTTCTGAAGCGTGCCCACGCACAGCAGATACGGCTGCAACCCGAGCTTGTATTTCTCGCGGATCTCGCGGCTTTCCTGGGCGGCCGTGCCGCGGGTCAGGGTCGTGAAGCGGAAATCGACGCCCGAGTGCACGGTCGTGATCTTGTCCGGCGGGATCTGATACAGCTCGGTCAGGTCGC
>JAGOCU010000157.1 GCA_017998555.1 Thermoflexales bacterium | reverse complement strand
GGCTCGGTCGTCCGCGCCCACGACGCGTCCGGCAACAGCGCGAGCAAGTGGGTTGTCGCCGCGATGACCGGCCCGCCCGCCCAGCAATGCGGCATGCAGGGGATCCCCCACAGCCGGGCCATCTCGGCCACAAACAGGCATTCGCCAATTCCACCGGCCAGGCTCACATCGGGCTGGACGATGTCCATCGCCCGCCGGGTGATCGCCTCCTTGAACTGGCCGCGCGAGGTCAGCCCTTCGCAGGCGGCAATGGCGATGTCGAGGGTCTGGGCCAGGGTCTCATACGCGGCGTACTCGGGCACACTCTGGGGCAGCGGCTCCTCGAACCAGTAGAAACCGAGCCGCTCGAGTTCGCGG
This sequence comes from Thermoflexales bacterium, assembly GCA_017998555.1. Lineage (GTDB taxonomy): Bacteria > Chloroflexota > Anaerolineae > J036 > Brachytrichaceae > Brachythrix. The sequence goes on along the minus strand of JAGOCU010000157.1, from coordinate 5,568 downwards.
CCCATCTGGATGGCGCTGGACAACGTATACGCGCCATTCCCATCCGCCATGAGTTTGATATCCGGCCCGACCGCCTTGCGCACCGCGGTGGCGGCGGCCACGTCCTGGCGCAGGGGCTGCCCGCCCAGGCGCATCTTGAGCGCCTTGAAACCCTGCGCGACAAGCGCCTCCGCTTCGCGCGGGTATTGCACGGCTGGATCCTCGCCCTCGATGTAGTTCATCGCCGAGGCGTAGGCCATCACCTTGCCGCGCAGGCGGCCGCCATACAGCTCCGCCACCGGCAGGCCAAGGGCTTTGCCGCGCAGGTCCTCCAGGGCGATATCGACCCCGCCCAGGGCCAGGCCATTCCCAAAGTTCGGCCCCCACAACGCCCGCCAGAGCGCCCGATGTTCGAGCGGATCGCGCCCGATCAATACCGGCGCATACACCTCTTCAATCAGGCTGCGCAGGCCGCCAAACGCGGACGTCTCACCCCATCCAACCAGACCGGCATCCGTTTCGATCCGGATAATCAGGGTGTTGCGCGAGTGGTAGTAGTAGGTCGACGGCCCCGTCCCGCGCGGGAGCGGGTGGTGCAGGGCGTGGGTGCTGATGCGGGTGATTTTCATGCGGACTATGGCTCAATCCGCGCGCCGGTCTGCCCGTCAAAGATGTGCAGCTTGGGCCGGGCCAACTGGACGACAACTTTGTCGCCCAGCACGATGCCGCGGTCAGGCTCGGTCCGGGCGGTGATGCTGACCTTGCCGTTGGCGAGTTCGACATAGGTATCCGAACCCAGCGGCTCGAGCAGGTTTACTTCACCGGTCATCGTGCCATCGCCATCGGCGCCGGCGGCGAGAATCCTCACGTCCTCGGCTCGAATGCCCAGGCTGACATCAACTTCCATTGCCTTCGCCGGCCGGCCAGGCACGCCCGCCCAGGCGATGCGCACGCCATTGGCGCTGAACGTCATGCCGCCCGTTTGGCCGTCCACTTTCAGCCGGCCCTCCATGATGCTCATCCGGGGCTTGCCAATGAAGGTGCCGACGTAGATGTGATTCGGTTTGCGATAGACCTCGTCGGCCCGGCCGTATTGAACCACCTCGCCATCCCGCATGACGGCGATGTAGTCCGACAGGATCATCGCCTCTTCCTGGTCGTGGGTGACGAAGACCGAGGTGGCGCGCAACTGCTGGTGCAGGCGCTTGATCTCGATCCGCATCCGGGTGCGCAGGGCGGCGTCCAGGTTCGAGAGCGGTTCGTCAAACAGAAAGACCTTGGGTTCCTTGACCATCGCCCGGGCCAGCGCCACGCGCTGCTGCTGTCCACCGGAGAGTTGCGAGATGCGGCGCTGCAGAAGCTTCTCCACCTCGAGCGCGGCCGCCACCCGCTTGACCCGCTTGTCAATGTCAGCCTTGGGCACCTTCTGCAGCTTGAGGGCGAAGGCGATGTTGCCGTACACATCCATGTGCGGATACAGGGCGTAGTTCTGGAAGACCATCGCCATCCCGCGCTCGTGGGGGGCCCAGTCCGTGATCGTCTGGCCATCCACCAGGATCTCACCGCGGGTGACCTTCTCCAGCCCGGCGAGCATGTTCAGGGTGGTGGTCTTGCCGCAGCCCGACGGGCCAAGCAGGGTGACAAAGGCGTGGTCCGGGATTTCGAGCGTGACGTCCTTGACAGCCTGGACCGGGCCGAAGGATTTGGCGAGACCGCGAAGTTCAACTCGACTCATGATTACATCTTCACTCCTTCGACAAGACCCCGGACAATATAACGGTTAAGGACGATTACCAGAACGACCACGGGAATGATGGCCAGCATGCCGGTCGCGGCGACAAGCGAGGTATCTGAATGAAAAGTGCTGCTCACCAGGGCCGAGATCTTGACCGTGATCGGGACGACCTGCCGGGTCGTGAGGATCAGACCAAACAGGAACTCATTCCACGCCCCGATAAAGGCAAACACCGCGGTCGCAACGACACCCGGGCCGGCCGCCGGGATCATCACCCGAAACAGCGCGCCCAGGCGGGTGCAGCCATCCATCCGGGCCGCGGACTCGAGCGCCACCGGAACCTGCTCGAAAAAGTTCTTGAGCATCCAGATCACATACGGCAACAGAAACGCGCTGTAGACGATGACGAGCGACGCGTACGAATCCAGCAGGCTGGCCGCCCGCATCAACAGGAACATCGGGATGATCAGCACCATCGAGGGGATCATCCGCGAGAACACGCTGATTCCCAGCAGCACATTCTTGCGCGGCATGTTCAAACGCGCCAGGGTGTATGCGGCCAGCGAGCCAAACACCAGGCAGACCGCCATGGTCAACGTCGCCGTGATCACGCTGTTGCGCAAAGCGGCCGCCACATCAGGTTCCGACAGCATCTCGTTGTACCAGCGCAGGCTGAAATCGCTGATGCTCAGATGCGGCGGCACGGACACGTAATTGATCTCGGGCTGCACGCTCATCGTGCCGATCCAGACGACCGGAGCCATGGTCCAGACCACAAAAAGGGCCACCAGCGCGTAAAGCAGGCTGGGGCGAAGCCAGGTATGCAGGAAGTGACGCATGATTTGGCCTCAGGCCTTCGGTTTCCGGGTAATGGTCAGGCTGAGCGACAGGCCGCTCAACACGACGATCAAAAGCGCCAGCAGCAACGCCAGCGAGGTCGCCGAACCCAGGCTGAGCCGCTCGAAGGCATTGACAAACGTCAGGTAGTTGAGCACCACCGTGCCTTGCCCGGGTCCGCCGCGGGTAAGGGTGAAGATGACATCAAACGCCTGAAGCGACGCGATGATCTGCAGCACCACGACGAAGATGACAGTAGGCCGGATATGGGAAAACGTGACAAACCAGAAGCGCTGAATGGCATTGGCGCCATCCATCTTTGACGCCCGATAGAGCGACTCCGGGATGCTTTGCATCGCCGCCAACAGGATCAACGAGGCGAACGGGAGCGCCTTCCAGGCCGTGGCGATGCTGGCGATGCTGAGCGCCACGGTCGGGTCATCAAACCACACCACGTACTTATCGATCACCCCTAGCCCGCGCAGCAGGGCGTTGATCAGGCCATAGCTCTGGTGGAACATGTAGCGCCACATCACACCGCTGACAACGGGCGCAACCGCCCAGGGCAGCAGGATGAAGACACGCACCCACTTGCGGCCCTTGAACGGCTCATTCAAGACGAGGGCCATGATCGTCGCCCCGCCGGTCGTCAAAATCACGTTCAAAGCCGCAAAAAACAGGGTCCGTGGCACGGCCGCCTGAACCTGCTTGTTGACCAGCAGGTCCGCATAGTTCTTCAGGCCGGCAAAGTCCCAATCCGGCGAGATCGTCAGTTCGATGCGGTTCAGACTCATGACAAAGGCATAACCAATCGGCACTGCGAGGACAAACAGCATCACCACGGCGGTCGGGGTGATGAGCAACGCCCCAAACCGGCCTTCGTCCATCCGATTGAAGCGCTGCCAGAGCGTTGACCTGGGTCGTGAGTCGTTCATGGATTCCCGGTGAGTGGCGCGGTTTCGCGCCCCTCCTGGCGGAGGGGCCCGATGCCGCGAAACGATCTGGCCAGTCCGGGTGGCAGACGTTTCCGCCCGCCACCCGGCGTGTCCGATGGGATTTACTTGACCTTGGCCCAGTATTCGTCGATCGCCTTCTGGGCATCGACCTGAATGCGTTCGCAAGCCTGCTTCGGCGTGCCTTCGCCCTTGAGCAGCTTGTTCATGTGATCGTTGAAGGCCGTGCCAACGTCGAAGTAGAACGGCGACCCGTAGCGCGCCGCCGGATACTTGACCTGTTCGGCCACCGCGGCGAACTGCGGCGCCGCCGCCTTGACTTCAGCGTCATTGAAGGTCGCCGCCAGCGCCGGCGCGCGTCCCCACTTCAGCGCCACGAGCTTCTGCACTTCGGGCGACACGGTGAACTCGAGCCAGGCCATGGCCAGTTCCTTGTTCTTCGAGAAGCGGTTCATCGAGTAGCCCTCGAAGCCGTTCCCGGAGCCGCTGCGCAGCTTCAGGCCGGGGATAATCCCGGTCTTGACCTTGCCCACGATCTGCGACTGGGTCGCGTCCATGGCCAGGCCATAGTGGTTGGGGAAGGCGTAGTAGTGGCCCATCTTCCCGCCGCGGAAGACCTTGCCCTGCTCGATCGAGCTGTTGATCGTCAGACCGGCCGGGTCGATCCACTTGTCCTTCACCACACCGTCGTAGAACGCCGTCATAGTCTGCAAGCCTTCGGGCGTATCGACCATGATCTTCTTCTGATCATCGCTGAGCAGCAGCGCGCCGGTCGAGTTGAAGATCGACAGGAAGGTGAAGAAGCTCGAGTTTCCATCACCCAGGGTGAACAGGGTGCCGTAGTTGCCGTCCTTGGTCAGCTTCTTGCTGTAGTCGGCGAATTGGGTCCAGCTCTCCGGCGGCTTGTCCGGATCGAGGCCGGCCTTCTGATACAGCTCGGTGTTCCACATGAAGATGGCCATGTTCGAGTCGAACGGAATGCCATACTGCTTGCCGAGGAAGGTCAAGGCCTTGACCGGGACCGCGTTCAACGAGTCCAGCAGGGGCTTCTTGAAGCCGCTCAGGTCCTCAAAGAGCCCGCGGCCGTACTTGGCCGTGAAGGTCTCCCAGCTGTACATCACGTCCTGCGACCCGTCCTGGCTGGCCAGGAACACGGCGTACTTGGCATCCGCGTCGCCGCCGCCGATCGAGGTGTAGGTCACCTTGGCGCCGGTCTTTTCCTGGAACAGCGGAATCCACAGGTCACGCACATTCGTGTCGTGATGGTTGCCGGCAAAGACGGTCAGTTCCTTGCCCGCAAAAGGCTTGGCGATGACGGCCGGCGCGCTGGTCGCCGCCGGAGCCGCCGGCTTGGCCGGGACTGCCGTCGGGGCAGGCGCAGCGGCCGGGGCGCAGGCCGCGCTTACCGCGGCGAGGGCGGAACCGGTACCCGCCAGTTTCAAAAAGCGCCGCCGCGAAAGGGGCGACTTCATTGGGTTCGACATGTGTTCTTCTCCTGTTGTATTGGGCGCAATTCACGCGCCCGGAATCGTCCAGTTGCTCGCCGGATCCGGCGTTCGGCGCCTCCGCCGCGCGCCGTCCTGGTGATTGGATATGGTTCGGTCGATAGTCCCTCCTGACGCTGATGAAACCTCGTTACGCGTATGTCCCGCGCCAGTCGGCTTCAATCTTTTGCGCCTGTCCGGTCCGAATGGACTCAATCAGTTTGACCATCATGGTCGTTGCGATGCGTCCCTCGCGGGCCCGGCACTCACCCGGCCTCCCGCGCAAGGCGTTGTCGGCAAAATGCCGGAGGAGCGCCACGTCCCCCTCGATGTCCGCGCGCTCCTCCGGCGTGAGATCCTCCGGCCCCAGCCGGGTCAGATCTCCCCCCCACAGCGTTGCCTGGTGAAAGCGATCGCGCAGGCAGGCGCCCTTGTCCTTGCCAAAGACCTCGCAGAAGAAGGTCGAGGCATACGGATTGCGGCCTGGGTCGCCCTGGATCAGACTGGCGATTGCGCCGTTGGCGAACTTGACCGTGGCGATCGCGCAATCGACGATCTCCGGGTTTGGGTGGGTGATGGC
>JAGOCU010000156.1 GCA_017998555.1 Thermoflexales bacterium | reverse complement strand
AGCAGCATCGCCGAAGTGGAGCCAGGCAACGGCGACCGCACCCGCTGGGCGGGAATCCGGCGCTCCGCGGAGTAGGCGACGAAGCCGCGCGCCAGGGCGGGCAGGATCGCGTCGGGGTCGAGCAACGGCGCAATTTGCGAGCGCGTCAGCACGATCGTGTCCATGAGGCGAGTGTATCGCAGGCTGGAACAAAGCGGTGAGCGATAGTCCCCGCCCCGGCGTACGCCGGGGCGGGGACTATCGCTCACCGCTGACACTTTCCGCCGGCCCGAGCTGGGGCAGGCTGAACCGGACCGTTGTGCCCTTTCCGAGCGCGCTCGTGATGCTGATGGTGCCGTGGTGGGCCTCGACCAGCGCGCGCGAGATGGCGAGCCCCAGGCCGGTCCCGCCCCCGAGATCGCTGCGTTTGCGCGATTGTTCGCCGCGGTAAAAGCGATCGAAGACGCGGGGCAGATCCTGGGGCGAGATGCCCTCGCCGGTATCGCTGACAGACACGACAATGTTGCGGTCGATGCGCTCGGCGGTGATGTCGATTCGGCCGCCGGCGGGGGTATGGGCCAGCGCGTTTCCGATCAGATTATTCAGCACCCGCTGGATGCGGGGCGGGCTGACGCTGACGGGTTGCATGTCCTCAGGCACCACGCCCGCGAGCGCAACACCGCGCTGTTCGGCCACAACGCTCATGGCGCGCACGGTATCGGAGACCAGATCGCCGATCTCGCACGGCATCAGGTCCAGGGTCAGCCCGCCCGCATCGGCGGTCGCCAGGTCGAACAAATCGTCGATCAGTCGATTCAGAGCCAGCGTGTCAGCCCGAATGGAGGCCAGGTAACGCGGTACCTCATCGTCTCGGACGACCCCGTCGGCCAGCGCTTCGACCCGGGCCCGGATGCTGGTCAGCGGTGTGCGCAGATCGTGCGACACCCAGGCGATCAGGTCGCGCCGCATGTGATTGAGTTGGTCTTCCTGTTCGCGCGCCAGCGCCAGGCGGGCGGTCATCTCGTTGAAGGCGCGGGCCAGGCGCGAAATCTCATCCCGTCCGGATTCGCTCGCCCGCGCGGCCAGGTCGCCGCCGCGAACCGCGTCGGCCGCCCGGGTGACATCGGTGATGCCTGCGCTCAGGCTGCTGGCCACAAAGTAGCTGAAAACCAGCATCACGCCGGTCGCGTAGATCATGATCACGAGCACGAGCAGGGCGTCGTGGTCGCTCAGGAACATCAGGTTGGCGGTCGCCGCGATGGTGAGCAGGATGAGCCCGGCCCCAACCGCATACGTGACGAAGAGCGCCATCGCCAGATGGGTGAATTGACGCCACCACGATTGGCGCAGGGCGATGGCCGCCCCGGCCGATGACACGACGATGGGGATCGCGAACAAGAGCGCAAACAGAGGCGCGTCGGCCGAGGTCGGGCGCAGCACAATGCCGACGAGTCCAACGCTCACAGCCACCACTCCAGCGAGGGTGAGGGCAAATCCCAGGCTGCGCCTTGTGTTTGTTCTCATCGCGCGCCTAGTCCCCCGTCAACCGGTAGCCCACGCCCCAGACCGTGACCAGGCATTTGGGTTTGGCCGGATCGACTTCGACCTTGTCCCGCAGCCGATGTATGTGGACGGTGACGGTGCTGGCGTCGATGTACTCTGAGAATCCCCACACGTTGTCGAGAAGCTGCTCGCGCGAAAACACCTGGCGCGGGTGGCGCATGAAGAACCACAGCAGATCGAATTCCTTGGCCGTGAGTTCGACCGGTTTGCCGTCGAGGGTGACCTCGCGTGTATCGGGGCGCAGGGCAATGCGGCCGAGGGTCAGCGCCTGGCTGTCCTGGACCGGGGCGGGTTGCGCGCGGCGCAGGACGGCCTTCACCCGCGAGACGAGCTCGCGCGGACCAAAGGGCTTGGGCACGTAGTCGTCGGCGCCGAACTCGAGCCCGAGCACGCGGTCGCTTTCATCGGTCCGGGCCGAGAGCAGAATGACGGGCGTCGCGCCGCGCGCCCGCACCCGCTTGAGCACTTCGAGCCCATTGATGCCCGGGAGCATGATGTCGAGGATGACCAGGGCAATACGCGCCCCGTCGTCCTCGATCAAGCGCAGGGCATCGGTGCCGCTGGCCGCGCACAATACGCCGAAGCCTTCGCGCTCAAGGTAGCGCTGGGCGATTTCCCGAACGGTGGCTTCGTCATCGACGATGAGGATGTTTTGCATGAGGTTCGCGCGGTCCTGCGTGATGGATGATCGGGGCCACGCTGCGCATGGCGATGAACGGGCGCTTACGAAAACCTTACGGCCCGGGCGGAGCCTCCACCCCAAACAATTCCTCGACCAGCACCGGCGCCACACCCGGTCGCTCCACCCGGGCCAGCAGCGTGTAGAACCCTTCCGTGGCGGGCGCGGCCAGCGACCGGGCATATTCGCCGTCGCCGACCCGGCCAAGAATCATGGGGCGGCCCGGCGCCTGGGGCGAAGCGGCCGGCGCGCCGGGAAGCGGGCCGCGCCAGAGCATCCGGAGGCTGATCTCGGCGTTGTTGACGGGCAGACCGGCGGCGTCGCGGACGGTGGCCCGGGCGCCAAGCGGCGCGCCGGGCGCGAAAAAGTCGGCATCAACCAGGAACTCGACCTGCAGGTCGGCGGTGGCCGCGACCGCGCGCGCGCCAGTCTGATACTTATCGAACAATTCCCAGCGCAGGGCCGTCAGGGCGGCGTCGTTGACGTAGATGTCGCCGTGCCCGGCGACCACGGGATACACCTGCCGGGCCCCGGGGTGTGCGGCGCTGCGCTGCGGGATGGTCGCATCGCCGGCATCGGTCTCCTGCCAATCGACCGGGCCCCAGGCGCCCTGCGCGCTCATCGGTACGATCCCGAAGGTGGCTGTTGGTCGTTTGACGCCGATGAAACAAATGGTCTCAACGCTCGGCGCGACCTTGAGCGACTCGGTCAGTTCCTTGCCATCTTTGAGCATGGCATGCGCCTCGGGGGGAAGCCACCCCGCGCCGTCAAAGGGATCGAGGACCTCGTTGTTGGTCCCGCGCAGAAACGGGTCGGCGACGGGGATGATCTGGTAGGCGGACGGGAAACTCCGGAACAGCGCGCGGGTGCGTTCCTGGATGTTGAGGATCGAGAAGCGCATGCGCAGGAACGTGTCGATCCCGCTTGTGACCAGGCGCATGGCCTTGGGCGTGCCGTCGTAGGGCGAGCCAAACAGGAAGAGCCGGTCGACAATCGCGGCGGCGCCTTCCTTCTCGATCGCCCAGCGCGCGACAACCCCGCCATTGGAATGCCCGATCACCCATGCCTTTGCTCCCCCGCGCATCTCGCTCCAGCGGGCGAGCGCGGCAGCCAGTTGCTTGCCGGAGTCGCGGTTGCTCTGTCGCCAGTCGTAGGGAAACTCGAAATAGTCGCGGTCTGACTCCGCGTAGCGGGCCGGGTCGACCTTATAGCCCATGCCGCTCAACGCAGTCCGCAGGCGGCTGTACTCCTCCATCTTCGCCCACGGCTGGAGGATGACGATGTCGTCAAGGATACCGGCCGGCTCGAGGGCCGAAGGCCAGGCCAATGACGCCATCAGCCGATCCAGCCAGCCCTCGATCTGGAACGGATTGAGCGGGATGCGGCTCAGGTCGATCCAGCGCGTTTCCTTCGTGATCGGGTCGCGCAGCTTGCTGCCCATGTAGCCGGGCACAAACACGAGAAAGTGATCGGGCACGCGGGAGTTCGGCATGCCCAGAGTTTAGGGCCGGGAGGCAATCAGCGCAATCAGGCCTGGCGCATCCCCAGCAGTCTCATTTCGTGGGCGACCGTGTCGGCAAGCCCGGTTTCCAGGGGGCGGGGCGCGAAGCCGAGTTCATCGCGCGCTTTGGCGTTGGCGCCCAAATACGTCACGCCCGCGCTGACGCGCAGAAACTCGGACGAGAAGTTCGGCGGAAGCGGCGCCGCGTATTCGAGAAAGCTCATGAAGCCGGCCATCGCCCGCATGACGCCGGGCCCCGGACGCATAACGGGCAGAGGGACACCACTGACCCGGGAGACGATTTCCAGCCCATTGAGCAGGGTCCGCGAGGGGCCGCACAGGTTGTAGTTCTGTCCGGCCCGGCCCCTGGCCATCGCCGCAATATGGCCATCGGCGATGTCGTCGATATGTCCCCATGAGTAGGCTGTCTTCAGCGGCACGAGCGGCAGTTTGCGGCTGAGCGTCTGGACGATCGCCTCGCGAGCCGCGCTCGTGTCGCCCGGGCCATAGACCAGGCCGGGCTGAACGATGACGAGCGGCAATCCCGCGGCGATGAAATCCTCGGCAATCGCGTGGGCGTCGGCCTTGGTCTGATCGTAGAGCGAGAGGTGCCGGCCGGTGAAACGATAGGACTCATCCGCCTCGACGCCATGCGTGTCGCTGTTGACGGCCAGAGTGCTGGTGTAGACGCCCTTCGGGATGTTGAGGTCGCGCATCAAGCTCAGCACATTGCGCGTGCCGTCGACATTGATGGCCACCGCCTCAGCCCGGTCGCGCACGCCGATCTTGTACCACCCGGCGATGTGGAAAACACCGTCTGCGCCGGTCATGGGCGAGCGCATGCTCTCCATGTTGGTCACATCGCCTTTGACTACGGTGACGCCCGCGGCGATGAGATCACCGGCCTTGGACGGGTTGCGGACGATGGCGACAACGTCGTTGCCGCCGGATCGAAGCTTGCGCGCGACAGCGCCGCCGATAAAGCCGGTCGCGCCGGTGATGAAGTACTTCATGTCGTGTGCCCTGGATTCTCACCCTGGGCCTTCTCCGGAGATGGTCCTGGGTGAGAAGTCCCTTTGCCGGCCGACGAGTCTACCGCGACGCGGGTCCCTGCCGGTCTCTATAATCGAAAAGTCCGGACACTCTCAGCATGACCATCGGACTTCTCGTCGGCGCCATCACCACGCTCGTTTCGGGCGTGCTGGCGACGCTTGTGCTGAATCGATTTCGCCAGCGCGGCGGGATGCACCTGCTCATGTGGGGCATCGGCATGCTGCTCTACTTCGGGGCGGGGGTGTGCGAGACGCTCCTCGCGTTTGGTTGGAACGACCTGGCTTTTCGCCTGTGGTACTGGAGCGGGGCCATGCTGGTCCCGCCCGTGCTCGCCCAGGGCACCCTGTGGCTGTTGCGCAAAAAGAGCCCCTGGACGGCGGCCACGACCGCCGTCATCGCGTTCCTGGCGTTGGCGTCGCTGGTCTGGGTCCTGTCCATCCCGCTCGATGCCACCCAGTTCACCCCCAGCGGCGATCTGGCGAAATTCCTGACCGAGAGCTATCGGGCGATTCTGCCGGCGAATCCGCCCAAAGGCGAAGTCTCGGTGCGTCAACTCCTGCCGCCGGTATTGAACATCTATGGCTCAATCATCCTTGCGGGCGGCGCGGTCTACTCCGCGTATTTGTTCCTGCGCAAGTCGATCCTGCCAAATCGGATGATGGGCAACGTCCTGATCGCCGCGGGCGGCCTGCTCCCCGCGCTCGGCGGCACCCTGATCAAGGTCGCGGAGGCGATGCCCGAGCTGGCGGCCTTCGCGTCGGCTTTCAAATATATCGGGATCGTCGCGGGGGCGCTGCTGCTGTTTGCGGGCTTTGAACTGGCGATTCGGCGTTAGGTGGCTTTCCGAGACGCGTAATCCCGAGTCGATATCTGCCGGCGCAGCCGGCAGATATCGACTCGGGATTCGCGTGCACCCGATTAGCGTGCGCTCAGAGTCCGTTCACGCGCGCTCTCATGCTCGTAGACTATCAAGGAGATGAACAGCACAGCAACTGATATGGCACTGATTCTTATCGTCGACGACGACCAGCGCATTTTGGACATGGTCCGGCGCGCCCTGACCTACGAAGGGTATCGCGTTGTCTCGGCTCGCGACGGCGCATTGGCCCTGGCCAGCGCCCGGGATCAAAGCCCCGACCTGGTCGTGATGGATTGGATGATGCCGGGG